>NZ_JBNHFL010000025.1:0-77147 GCF_059090205.1 Arthrobacter sp. CMU6 | reverse complement strand
TGGTGTGCCGCGGCAGAACCGTCAGCGGCCGCAGCACCATGTCCGCCACACCATAGGGCAGCGGAACCCCGTTCCCACCGCCAGCGCCAGCGCCGGCCAGCTGCAACGTGCCGGTCTCCGCGATCGACGCCAGCCGCGCTTCGACCTCATCGGGCAGGATCAGCTCCGGGTGGAAGCCCTCCAGGCCCAGCAGGATCGCCGTCATCGTGCCGTGCCCGTGCCCCGTCGCCGCGAGCGAACCGTACAGGTCCACCCGCAGCGAGGCCACCTGCCCCAGCACGCCGGAGGACACCAGCTCCTCCGCGAACACCGCCGCAGCCCGCATCGGGCCCACAGTGTGCGAACTGGACGGTCCTATGCCGATGGAAAAAAGGTCAAAGACGCCAACAGCCATGGTCGGTTCCTAACTGGAGAGTTGTGGTCGGTTCGGGCTGGGGAGGTGGACTTGCCGAGTGTGGAGTTTTTGTCCAGATATCGGGTCCAAATGGGCCTCGAAGTCGCGATATCTGGACAAAAACTCGGGAGGGGGCAGCTACAGTTCGCCGCCGTTTGCGGCTGCGTATTCTTCTGCCGACATCAGCGGGCCCTCGTCGGTGACGGCCACCTTGAACAGCCAGCCGGCGCCGTAGGGGTCGCTGTTGATCAGTGCCGGGTCGGCGACGACGCCGTCGTTGATCTCGGTCACCTCACCGGTCACCGGCGCGTACAGGTCGGAGACGGACTTGGTGGATTCCACCTCGCCGCAGGTTTCGCCAGCCGTGACGGTGGAGCCGACCTCGGGAAGGTCAACATACACGATGTCGCCCAGGGCGTCGGCCGCGACAGCGGAAATACCGATTCCCACCGGCCCGCCCCCGTCAGCAGCAACCCATTCGTGCTCGGCGGAGTACCTCAGTTCAGCAACTACCTTGCTCATGTTTTCAGTCCTTAGAGTTCGTTTTTGGTTTCGACAGAGTCAGCCCCGACGGGCCTAACGGGAGCGTTTGTAGAACGGCAGCGCCACCACTTCGAACGGCTCGGCCTTGCCTCGCAGGTCGATGTCCAGGACCGTGCCCACCGCGGAATGCTCGACGTCGACATACGCCATCGCGATCGGGTAACCGAGAGGGTGGGGGAGGGCTGGCCGGAGGTGACCTCGCCGACCAGCATGCCGTCGTTGAGGACCGGGTAGTGTCCGCGGGCGGCGCGCCGGCCGGTGCCCTTGAGGCCCACGAGCTTTTGGCCAATGGTGGAACCGACACCGGCTGCCTTGATTGCGGCCAGTGCTTCCTTGCCCACGAAGTCGCTTTCCTTGGCGAGCGAAACCACCGGACCCAGCCCCGCCGCGTACGCGTTGACGTGGCGCGAGAGCTCGTTGCCGTAGAGCGGCATCCCGGCTTCCAGCCGGAGCGAGTCGCGGCAGGCGAGGCCGGCCGGGACCAGGCCGTGTCCTTCGCCGGCCTGGAGCAGGGCCTCCCAGAGGCCGGGCGCACGGTCGTTGGGCACGTAGATTTCGAACCCGTCCTCACCGGTGTATCCGGTGCGGGCCAGCAGCAGGTCCTGGACAGCGCCGTCCGCGGTGATGCCTACCTCGACGGCGGCGTAGTACTTCAGCTCAGTCACCAGGGAATGCTGTGCGCCAGGGACGAGCTGGAGCAGGATCGCCTCCGCATTGGGCCCCTGCACCGCGATGAGCGAGGTCTCCGATGAGACGTCCTCGACGGCAACATCGAAGTTCACTGCCCGTTCCGAGAGGGCAGCGGCAACCTTCGTTGCGTTGCCGGCATTGGGGACCACCAGGTACTTGGCTGTTGCGTCCGCCGCCGCTGGAAGGCGGTACGTGATGAGGTCGTCGATGATGCCGCCGTCTGCGTCGCAAATCAGGGAGTACTTGGCCTTGCCGACGGCGATTGCGGACAGTTTGCCGGCCAGCGCGTAGTCCAGGAAGGCGGCGGCTTCCGGGCCGGTCACCCAGACTTCCCCCATGTGGGAGAGATCGAACAGGCCGGCCGCGTTGCGGACTGCATGGTGTTCGGCGAGCTCGGATTCGTACTTGAGGGGCATCTGCCAGCCGCCGAAGTCGGTGAAGGAGGCGCCGGCGTTCTTGTGCGCGTCGTAGAGCGCGGTGTAGTTCTCAGTCATGTGAACCTTCCGGTGATCGAGCTTGTCGAGATCTAGTTTTCGAACTCGGAAATGGGAGGGCAGGAGCAGACCAGGTTCCGGTCGCCCGCGGCGCCGTCGATGCGGCCCACCGGCGGGAAGTACTTGTCCTGCCTGAGCGAGGGCAGGGGGAAAGCGGCCTGCTCGCGCGGGTAGGAACGCTCCCAGTTGGAACTGACGAAGGCGGCCGCCGTGTGGGGTGCATTGCGCAGCGGGGAGTTCTCCACGGTGAAGTCGCCGCTGGCGACCTGTTCGATTTCGGCGTGGATGGTGATCATCGCGTCAATGAACCGGTCGATCTCGGCCAGGTCCTCGGACTCGGTGGGTTCCACCATCAGCGTGCCGGCCACGGGGAACGCCAGGGTGGGCGCGTGGAAACCGAAGTCGATCAGGCGCTTGGCCACGTCCTCGGCGGTGACGCCGGTCCGGGCGGTGAGCCCGCGCAGGTCCAGGATGCACTCGTGCGCCACCAGCCCGCTGTCTCCCGTGTAGAGGACCGGGAAGAAGTCGTTCAGCCGGGACGCGACATAGTTCGCGGCGAGCAGCGCGGACTTGGTGGCCTCGGTCAGGCCAGCGCCGCCCATGAGCTTCACGTATGCCCAGGAGATGGGCAGCACGCCCGCCGAACCGAACCGCGATGCGCTGATCGCAACGCCTGTTGATCCTTCAGTGCCCGCCCCATGCGCGGCGTTGGCATCGCCCGGCATGAACGGAGCCAGATGCGCCTTCGCCGCAACGGGGCCGACGCCGGGTCCGCCGCCGCCGTGCGGGATGCAGAAGGTCTTGTGCAGGTTCAGGTGCGAGACGTCGCCGCCGAACTTGCCGGGCTGCGCCAGTCCGACGAGGGCGTTGAGGTTGGCCCCGTCGATGTAGACCTGGCCGCCGGCGGCATGGATGGCGTCGCAGACCTCGCGGACGTCGGCGTCGTACACGCCGTGCGTGGACGGGTAGGTGATCATGATGCAGGAGAGCGCATCCCGGTGCTGCTCGATCTTCGCGTACAGGTCAGCGTGGTTGATGGTGCCGTCGGCGGCGGTGGCCACGACGACCACCTTCATGCCGGCCAGCACGGCCGAGGCGGCGTTGGTGCCGTGCGCCGAGGCCGGGATCAGGCAGATGTTGCGCTGGTCATCGCCGCGGGACCGGTGGTAGCCGCGGATGGCCAGCAGGCCGGCGAGCTCGCCCTGGGAGCCGGCGTTCGGCTGGATGGACACCTGGTCGTACCCGGTGATCTCGGTCAGCTGCGCCTCGAGGTCGGCGATCAGTTCGCGCCAGCCCTCGGTCTGGGAGTCCGGGGCGAACGGGTGGATCGAGGCGAACTCCGGCCAGGAGATGGCCTCCATCTCCGCCGTCGCGTTCAGCTTCATGGTGCAGGAGCCCAGCGGGATCATGGTGCGGTCCAGCGCCAGGTCGCGGTCGGACAGCTTGCGGATGTAGCGCAGCAGCTGGGTCTCGGAGCGGTGCGTGTTGAACACCGGGTGCTGCAGGTAGTCCGAGGTGCGCAGCACGGATTCGGGGAGCTCAAACCCTGCTGCGTCCCCTACCGGACCGGCACCGAAGGCGACGGCCACAGCGGAAAGTGTCGCCGTCGTCGTCGTCTCATCAACGGAAACGCCCACCGTATCCGCGTCGATCAGTCGCAGGTTGATGCCCCGGGCCTCTGCCGCCGTGATGACCCTGGAAGCCTTGCCGGGCACGCGCACGGTGAGGGTGTCGAAGAAGGAGCCGCTGAGGAGTTCGCGGCCCGCCGTCCTGAGCGCGGTGGCGAGCACGCGGGCGTTGTTGTGGACCGTCTCGGCGATTGCCTTCAGCCCGTCGGGGCCGTGGTAGACGGCGTAGAACGAGGACACGATGGCCAGCAGTGCCTGTGCCGTGCAGATGTTGGAGGTGGCCTTCTCACGGCGGATGTGCTGCTCGCGGGTCTGCAGCGCCAGGCGGTAGGCGGGGGCGCCGGCGTTGTCCCTGGACACGCCAACGATGCGGCCCGGTAGCGTGCGTTCCATGCCGGTGCGCACTGCCATGTAGGCGGCGTGCGGACCGCCGAAGAACAGCGGCACCCCGAAGCGCTGGGCGGTCCCGACGGCGATGTCGGCGCCCTGCTCACCCGGAGGCGTGATCAGGGTCAGGGCAAGGAGATCAGCAGCTACCGTGACCAGCGCGCCGCGCTCCTTGGCGGCGGCGATGACGGCGGACTGGTCCCACACCCGGCCCGAGACGCCCGGCTGCTGGAGGACAACACCGTTGATGTCGCCGTCAGGCAGTCCCTGGGAGAGGTCCGCCACGTCCACCTCGAAGCCGAGAGCTTCGGCGCGGCCCCTGACAACGGCGATGGTCTGGGGGAGGCAGTCCGCGTCCAGGACCGTCTTGCCGTCCTTGGCTCCCGCGTTCTTGTTGGCCCTGCGCATCAGCAGCACGGCCTCGGCCACGGCGGTGGCTTCATCCAGCAGGGAAGCGTTGGCGACCGGCAGCGCGGTGAGGTCCTGGACCATGGTCTGGAAGTTCAGCAGCGCCTCAAGCCGGCCCTGCGAGATCTCCGGCTGGTACGGCGTGTACGCGGTGTACCAGGCGGGTGCCTCAAGGACGTTGCGGCGGATCACCGGGGGCGTGACGGTGTCGTAGTAGCCCTGGCCGATCATCTGCACGGCGGTCTTGTTCTTGGCGGCCAGACGGCGGAGTTCGGCCAGGACCTCCACTTCGCTCAGCGCAGCGGCGAGCAGGAGGGGGTTCTTTTGGCGGATGGACGCCGGAACGGCAGTATCAACGAGGCCGTCGACCGAGTCATAGCCGATGTTCTTGAGCATGGTGTCGATATCGGCCCGGCGCCGGGCGCCGATATGCCGGTCGGCAAAGGTTGATGGATGCGATTGAATCGTCATGAGGAACTCCAGGTCTGGCTGGCCACGAGTGGCACGGCATGGTTTGGGTTCCTCCCCGCTCTGTATTGGACCTGAGAGATTCCGCGGACATTCGCCGCTTGCACCGTCGGTGAGCCAAACAAAGTTTGGCTGCTTTCCAGAGTTGCCTAGCCGCGGCGGTACGGGGGCCTGAGAGATTCCTGGGGAGGATTTGCTCCTACGGCGCCTGCCCGGTGTTTGACTGGGAGGACTCTCCCGCCACGGTTCGAAAGGCTATGAAGATGTGGGTGATTCGGCTCACAAGTTACCGGATAATTCCGGTATGGCCAAATCGGAACCGCGCGCGGATGTCCCCGCGTTTCCTTCTGCGGCCCGGCAAAGCGGCCATCCCGGCCGCCGTTTGACATTTCTTCGTGACCGAGACCACACTGAACCGGTGACCAGCGGGTCAGGGCCGGGAAGACGGCCGCCGCCGGTTCGCACGAAGTTTTTCTCGACATAATTGAAAATGCTTACGATCTGCGGCGGGAGAGCCCTGCCGGTACGTTCAGCAGGCGCCGTAGGAGCAAACCCTCCCCAGGAAACTCTCAGGCCCACGTACCGCCGCGGCGAGGCAACTCTGGAAAGCAGGCAGGCACGCCCTGTCTCACCGACGGTGCAAGCGGAAGACCATGTCCGCGGAATCTCTCAGGTCCCATACAGAGCGGGGAGGAACCGAATCAGTGTGGCCATCCAAGGCCACTTGAACGATGGAGTTCCTAATGACGATTCATCCTCCTGCCTCCACGGCCGGTGAGGCTCCCCGCCTTGAGCGGCAGCTGAGCAACCGGCACATCCAGCTAATCGCCATCGGCGGTGCCATTGGCACGGGCCTGTTCATGGGCTCCGGCAAAACCATTTCCGCGGCCGGGCCGTCCGTGATCTTCGTGTACATGATCATCGGCTTCATGCTCTTTTTCGTCATGCGGGCCATGGGCGAACTGCTGCTGAGCAACCTGAACTATAAGTCCTTCAGCGATTTCGCCGCTGACTTGCTGGGCCCGTGGGCGGGGTTCTTCACCGGATGGACCTACTGGTTCTGCTGGGTAATCACCGGAATCGCGGACGTCATCGCCATCGCAGGATACTCCCGGGAGCTCTGGCCGGAGCTGCCCCTCTGGATCCCGGGGCTGGCCACCGTCGCCATCCTGCTGCTGCTGAACCTCACCACAGTCAAGGCATTCGGTGAAACCGAATTCTGGTTTGCCCTCATCAAAATCATCGCCATCGCCGCACTGATCGTGGTGGGCATGTTCATGATCTTCACCGGTTTCCAGAGCGACGCCGGCCAGGCCAGCTTCACCAACCTCTGGAGCCACGGCGGCTTCTTCCCCAACGAATTCATGGGTTTCGTGGCCGGTTTCCAGATTGCCGTGTTCGCCTTTGTGGGCATTGAACTGGTGGGCACCACGGCTGCCGAGGCCAAGAACCCGGAGCGGAACCTTCCCAAGGCCATCAACTCCATCCCGGTGCGGGTGCTGCTCTTCTACGTCGGTGCGCTCATCATCCTGATGTCGGTCACGCCGTGGACGCAGTTCGCCGCGGGCCACAGCCCGTTCATTGCCATGTTCTCGCTGGCCGGGCTCGGAGCCGCCGCCACGGTGGTCAACCTCGTGGTGCTCAGCTCGGCCATGTCCTCGGCCAACTCCGGGATCTACTCCACCTCACGCATGGTCTACGGCCTGGCCCAGGAAGGTGACGCGCCGGCCGCGTTCGGCAGCCTGTCCCGCCGCAAGGTCCCCAACAACGCCCTGTTCCTGTCCTGCGTGCTGCTGCTCTCCGGAGTGGTGCTCATGTACGCCGGCCAGGACGTCGGCAAGGCGTTCGACATGGTCACCACCGTTTCCGCTGTCTGCTTCGTCTTCGTCTGGTCGATCATCCTCGCCAGCTACATCGCCTTCCGGCGCCGTCGCCCTCACCTGCACACCGCCTCCAAGTTCAAGATGCCCGGCGGCATTCCCATGGTGTGGGTGGTTTTCGCCTTCTTCGCCTTTGTCCTGTGGACGCTGACCACCCAGCCCGACACCCTGACCGCACTGCTGGTCACCCCCGCCTGGTTCGTTCTCCTCGGCGCGGCCTGGCTGGTTCTGCGCCGCCGGCCCGCGCACCTGGTCCGCTACGCAGCGTTCCAGGCTGAGCTGCAGGCTGAGGAGAGCGCAGCCCGCGAGCACGCGGACCGCCGTCTCGAGGAGAAGGAAAGTGTCAAGGGATGATCGGGACCGAGGAAAAGCCGACGGCGGGGGCCGCCCAGAAGGCGGACCCGACGGCTGACCAGGCCCGCCAGGCAGGAACCGGCAGCGAGTTTGTGCTGACCTTCCATTGCCCGGATTCCCTGGGCATCGTCCAGGCGGTCGCGGACTTCCTGCTCAAGCAGGAGTGCTACATCGTTGACCTCAAGCAGTTCGGCGACCGGACCGCGGGGCACTTCTTCATGCGGGTCCACTTCGCCTCGACGGGTGACTCCGCCGCCGTCGAACAGCTACGGGACGGCTTCGCACCGCTGGCCGGGCAGTGGGGCATAGACTGGCGCCTCGAGCGCCATGACCGCAAGCAGCGGATCCTGGTGATGGTGTCCAAGTATGATCACTGCCTCAACGACCTCCTGGTCCGCGCCCGCAGCGGCGAGCTGCCGGTCGAGATAGCGGCTGTGGTGTCCAACCACCCGGACCTGGAAGGGCTCGCCGCCTGGCACGGGGTCCCGTTCCACCACATCCCCGTGACCCCCGGGAGCAAGGCCGAAGCGGAGGCCGGGCTCCTGGAACTGGTGGACGCGTATGGGGTTGAACTGGTGGTCTTGGCCCGCTACATGCAGGTGCTCAGCGATTCCGCCACCGCCCGGCTCACCGGCAGGGCCATCAACATCCACCATTCCTTCCTGCCCAGCTTCAAGGGCGCAAAGCCGTACCACCAGGCGCATGAGCGCGGAGTGAAGACGGTGGGCGCCACGGCCCACTACGTAAACTCGGAGCTTGATGAGGGGCCGATCATTGCACAGCAGGTGATCGAGGTCGATCACACGTACACGCCCGCGGACCTGGTGTCCGTGGGCAAGGATGCGGAGTGCAAGGCCCTGACGAATGCCGTGCGCTGGCACGCCGAAGGAAGAATCATCCTGTCAGGGAACCGAACGGTCATCCTCCGCTGACAAGCCTCATCCGGTGCGGGGCTGTCAGCAGCCAGCCTCGCACCGCAAGACCTATCCGGGCCGCGCACCCGTGGCCAACCAGACCTGGAGTTGCTCATGACGAACCCATTGCCTTTGCGCCTGGAGATCATCCCCACGGACGGCATCATCCCCACAGTCCAAGCCCAAGTTCCGGCCGGATCAACGCTGACCGTGACGTGCCTGCCACACCACGGGGTTGAGGCCACCGTGCGTGCCGCGGTTCAGCTTGGCGGGCTGGGCTACAACGTGATTCCCCATCTGGCCGCGCGAAGCATTGAAAGCCGCTCCCAGCTCGCGGGCATGCTCCGCGACTGCGAGGCGGCGGGGATCACGGAGGTCTTCGCGATCGGAGGCGACGCTGCGGACGCTGCCGGTCCCTATGGCAGCAGCGGCCGGCTCATGGAGGACATTGCCGACCTGACCGGCGGGACCATGGCGATGGGAGTGGCCGGATACCCGGAAGGCCATCCGAAGCACCACGAGCTGACGATGCTCGACGCGCTGCTGGAGAAGCAGCATCTGGCCTCGAACGTGGTGACCCAGATGTGCTTTTCGGCGCCTAGGATCGGTTGGTACGCCGAGCTGCTGCGCCGCGAAGGCGTCCACCTTCCCGTGTGGGCGGGCGTGGCAGGGACCGTCCCGCGCGCCAGGCTGATCTCGCTGGCCACCAAGATCGGAGTGGGACCCTCACTGAAGTTCCTGAACCGCAAGGGGCCGCTCGCCCGGAGGCTCCTGAGCGCCGGCAGCTATTCCCCCCAGTCCCTGGTAGCCGAACTGGCCGCCACGGAGCCCGCACTTGCCGGCATACACCTCTACACGTTCAACAACGTTGCATCCCAGCCCGCGATGGACTGGACCGACGGGGAAGGCGCGAAGGCCTCCTGAACCGGAGTGCTGACCTTTCCCGCGACGCGGACAACAACCGAGAAGGCGCCCGGCCACCAGGCCGGGCGTCTTCAGTTTTAAAGTTACTCGAAACATCTTGCATTGTGAGCTGTAACCCATAATATGGGAACAGCGAATGTGTCGTCCCTCACGACCGCCCCTGCTCCCAAGCCTTCAGTGCGGAAGGCCCAACGATCGGATTCCCCACATGCAAGACATCGCTGTCCTGATCAATACAGCCGTAGCGGTTCTCGCCGCCGTGCTGCTGATTGTCCGTTTCAGAGTCAACCCGGTCATCGCCCTGGTGGTCAGCTCCGTGTACCTTGGCCTCGCCGTCGGCCTCGGCGTCGAAAAGACAGTCAAGACCATCACCGCCGGATTCGGCGACATCATGGTGGACGTCGGCCTGCTCATCGCCTTCGGCGTCCTCATGGGCTCCATCCTCAACCAGAGCGGAGCCATCCGTCGCCTCGTGGAGCACCTGCTGAACACGTTCGGGCCCAAGCGGCTGCCCTACACCATGGGCCTGGCCATCGGAACGGTGCTGCAGTCCATTTTCCTTGACGTCCTGCTCGTCATCTCGGCCCCGCTGGCCCGGAAACTGGCGCCCAAAATCGGCAAACTCGGGACGGCACGCATGGCCACCGCCATGGCCATCGCCCTCGAATGTGGCATCGTCTTCACGGTTCCCGGTGTCGCATCCCTTGCCTTGGCCGGCCTCCTGAACGTGCCGCTCGGCAAGATGCTGCTGTTCGGCCTGCTGCTGGTCATCCCCACGATCATCATCTCCATTGCCATCATGACGTTCCTCTTCCGCCGCGGCTTCTGGAACGAAGCCAAGGATGAGGACCACACCTTCGTCGCCGAAGAGGACAAGGAGGGTGAAGAGGAAGAGTACGACGGCGGTGCTGGCCGCCCCGTTGCCGCCGGCAACGCCGCCGGCGGGCCGGGAACCAACGGAACCGCTGCGCAGACTGCAGGCAGCGTCGCCGTCGCCGAACGCGCACCCAGGCAGTTCCCGCTGGTCGTCCTGTTCGCGCCGCTGCTCACCTCGCTGCTCCTCATCGGAGCAGGGGCCATCCTGCAGATCCTGAAGATCGACCTGCCCTGGCTGCAGCTCCTGGGCGAACCCGTCATCGCACTGCTGATCGGCCTGATCGGCACCTGCCTCGTGACCCGCTCCGCCATCGGGCAGAAGCGCGTCGAGGAGGCCATCGCCGTCGGCTTCAAGGAGAGCGGCCAGATCCTGATCCTCACCGGCGTCGGCGGCTCCCTCGCCGCTACAGTCGCCGCAGCAGGCCTCGGCCACATCCTGGGCGGCTTCTTCTCCGCAAGCACCGTCGCCCCGCTCCTCGTGGTCTGGGCCATCGCTGCGGTGCTGCACATCGCCGTCGGGTCCGTGACCCTGTCCGCCATCACCGCCGCCGGCCTGCTCGCTCCGATCGCGCCCGTCATCGGACTGGACCCCGTGCTGCTGGCGCTGTCCGCCGGCGCCGGATCGCTGTTCATGGTCCACGTCACCAGCAATACGTTCTGGTTGCTCCAGTCGCTCCTGGGCCAGAGCGTGCGCGGTGCCCTGAAGTCGGTGACCGTCGGAGTCTCGGTGGCGTCTGTCGTCGCCATCCTCCTGATCCTGCCCATGAGCCTGCTGTTCTAATCGACCCTGAGAATCCCACGCGTTTCCGGCGTACGCCCACGAAAGAAGAAGACACCATGACACCACCACGCATCGCGCCCCTGGAAGGCATCCGCGTCCTGGAACTAGGAAACTACATCGCTGCGCCAACGGCCGGCCGGCTCCTCGCCGACTTCGGCGCCGAGGTCATCAAGGTGGAGCGGCCTGGAACCGGCGACGAGCTGCGCAACTGGCGCCTACACAAGGGCGACACCTCCATGCTGTACCGGACCATCAACCGCAACAAGAAGTCCGTGGTGCTGGACCTGCGGACCGAGGCCGGCAAGCAGGCGGTTCTGCAGCTCGCCGCGAAGTCGGACATCCTGCTGGAAAACTTCCGCCCGGGCACGCTGGAGAAATGGGGCCTCGGCCCGGAGGTCCTCAATGAGGCCAACCCGGACCTCATCATCACGCGGATCTCCGCCTTCGGGCAGACCGGCCCGCTGTCCGAGCGTCCGGGGTTTGCCGCGGTCGCCGAAGCGTACGGCGGGTTCCGTAACCTCGTCGGTGACCCCGACCGTCCGCCCGTGCGGGTCGGCGTCTCCATCGGGGACTCCATCGCCGGACTCTACGCCGCGTTTGGCTCCATGATGAGCCTGTACCAGCGCGAAGCGCGCCGCGGGAATGCAGCCGGCGCGCTGGGACACGTGCCGCTAACAGAGCGCGTGATCGACGTGGCGCTCAGTGAGGCCATGTTCTCCATGATGGAATCCCTGATCCCCGACTACCAGGCGTACGGCGTGGACCGGCAGCGCGTGGGCGGCCGGATGGAAGGGATAGCGCCGTCAAACGCCTACCTCTGCCGGGACGGGGCCAGCATCGTGGTGGCCGGCAACGGGGACTCCATTTACCAGCGGTACATGCAGACCATCGGCCGCCCCGACCTGGCCGAGGACCCTGCGCTGCAGAGCAACGCCGGCCGGTGGTCCCGGCGCGAGGAACTGGACCAGGCCATCGGCGCCTGGACCGCGGAACTGGATGCCGCCGACGCCCTGGCGGCCCTCGACGCTGCCGGTGTCCCGGCCGGGCCCATCTACACGGCGGCGGACATCAGCACCGACAGCCAGTACGCGGCCCGGAACATGGTCCAGAAATTCGACGTCTCCACCGGCGAGGAGGTCCTGCCCGGCGTCGGGTTCCCGGGGATTGTTCCGGTGATCGGCGGCGAATCGCTCCCCATCCGTAACCTCGGCCCGGACCTCGGCGAAAACACGGCAGAAATCCTCGCCGGGCTCCTCGGCATGGACCCGGCAGAAATCAGTGCGGCAACGGGCCGCGAGGAGGCACTCCAGGCATGAACCAGCACCATACATCAGCCCCTGACCTCGCCTCGACACTGGGCAACACCATCCTGCGGGACGTGACCCTGCGCGACGGGCTGCAGCTCACAGGGAAAGTCCTGTCCACCGAACGGAAGCTGGAGACGGTCCGGGAACTGCTCCGCCTGGGCGTCCCGGCCATCGAGCTGGGCTCGATGGCCCGCCCGGACCTCGTCCCCACCATGGCCAACACCTTGGAAGTGGTCCAGAACCTCACCCCGGCGGAGCTGGAAAAGTGCTGGATCTGGGTGGCCACCCCCGGCCACGTGGCCAAGGCCGCGGCCGCCGGCGCGCGCAACTTCCAGTACTGCCTCTCGGCGTCGGACTCGCACAACAAGGCGAACATCGGGCGCACCACGGAGGAGAGCCTGGCCGCGCTGCCCCAGGCAGTGGAGTACGCGCGGGAGGTCAACGGGCAGATCCAGCTGTGCATCGCAACGTCCTTCACCTGCCCGTTCGAGGGGACCGTGCCCGAGGAGCGGGTCCTGGCGATCGCCAACGACCCCCGCGCGGAGGGAACCATGGACATCGTCCTCTGCGACACCCTGGGCCAAGCCATCCCCGCCCAGGTGGCCGGTCTCATTGAACGCGTCCGTGCCGAATCCCCGGCACGCCGGATCGTCTACCACGGCCACGACACCTGGGGCCTTGGCGTGGCCAACACCCTCGCCGCGATCCAGGCAGGGGCCGCCATGGTGGACGGCGCGCTCGGCGGCCTTGGCGGCTGCCCCTTCGCCCCGGGCGCCAGCGGCAACACCTCCAGTGAAGACATCCTGTTCGCCACCCGGCCCGGCTGGGTGACTCCGGAAACTTTCGCGGACCTCGTTGTCCTGTCCGAGAAGCTGCTCGCCGAACTCGGCGAACCCAACCGCTCCAAGGCGGCGCAGGGCGCGAGGTCCAAAGCCCCGGCGTTCGGCTGGGTCATCCCGTCGGACAGCCCGGAAGCACCCTGCGCGACGGGAGGCAAGTAGGAATGGGCAGCAGTTTTCTGGTCACCACCGCGATCCCGGACCCCGGGATGCAGGTGCTGTCCGACGCCGGCGCGGTCACCGTGCTGCCGTCGCCTCCCGACTATGGGACGCTGGCGGCGCTGTGCGCCTCGGGCGAGTACGACGTCGTCCTCACCCAGCTCCGGGACGTCGTCGACGCCCCGTTGCTGGCCAGTGCCCGGGTGAAGGGTGTGTCCAACTTTGCGGTCGGCTACAACAACATCGACGTGGACGCCGCCACCCGCCACGGCATCCTGGTGGGCAACACCCCCGGGGTGCTGACGGACGCGACGGCGGACATCGCCATGCTGCTCATCCTCGGCACCGCCCGCCGCGTGGTGGAAGCGGACCGGCTGGTCCGCGACGGGAAATTCCACGGCTGGGAACCCGAGCTGTTGCTGGGCCGCGACGTTTCCGGCGCCGTGCTGGGCCTGGCCGGGTTTGGCCGGATCGCCCGCGCCACCGCCCGCCGTGCCCTGGGCTTCGGGATGGAAGTCCTCTTCGCGCCGCGGCCTCCGGGGCACCGGCCGGTCAGCGACGAGGAGCTGGGCGAGTTTGCGGGGAAGGTCCGGCAGGTCTCCTGGGATGAGCTGGTGGAACGCAGCGACTTCCTGTCCCTGCACGTGCCGCTCAACAACCAGACCCGGCACCTGGTGGACCGGGCAGTGCTCGAGCGGATGAAACGCGATGCCATCCTGATCAATACTGCTCGCGGGCCGGTGGTGGACGAAGCGGCGCTGGTCGAAGCGCTCCGGGACCGGGTCATCGCCGGTGCGGGGCTGGACGTGTTCGAGGACGAGCCGCGGCTCGCGCCCGGCCTTGCCGAACTGCCCAACACCGTGCTGCTGCCGCACGTGGGCAGCGCCACCGTCCCGGTCCGCAGCGAGATGGCCCGGCTCAGCGCGCTGAACGCCGTCGCGATCGCAGAGGGACGCACCCCGCCGCACGCCGTCAACACCCTCGCCGGCGCATGACCGTCCTGGTCGCCCCGGACAGCTTCAAGGGGACGTACCCGGCGGCGGAAGTGGCGGCGGCCATCGCCGCCGGCATCCGCGATGCAGGTGGGACGGCGGCAGAGCTGCCCGTTGCCGATGGCGGGGAGGGGACATTCGACGCGCTGTGCACCAGCCTGCAGGCGTCGGCTGTTTCTGTGCCGCGCAGAACCCCTGGGGTGAGCCGCTCGCGGCGACCATCGGGCTGTCAGCCGACGGAACCGCCGTCGTCGAGCTTGCCCAGGCCAGCGGCCTGACGGTGCCGAGCCGCGGACCGCGTGATGCGGTGTCGGCCAGCACCTACGGCACGGGCATGATGGTTTCCGCCGCGGTGGACGCCGGCGCCACGCACATCATGGTGGCAGCGGGCGGCTCCGCCACAACCGACGGGGGAGCCGGTGCCGTCCAGGCCATTAACGACGCCGGCGGCCTCCGGGGTGCCCGGATCACCGTGCTCTCCGATGTCACCTCGACCTTCCTGGATGCGCCGCGGATTTTCGGGCCGCAGAAGGGCGCCGGCCCCGCCGAGATCGGGGTGTTGGAACAGCGGCTCAGGCAACTGGCGGATTCGTATCCCCGCAACCCCGCCGGCGTGCCGCGCACCGGGGCGGCGGGTGGACTGTCCGGCGGACTGTGGGCGAACTTCGGCGCCGAGCTGGTGTCGGGGGCGGACGCCGTCCTGGACGCCGCGCAGTTCGACCTGCACTTGGGTGCCGCGGACGCCGTCGTGGTGGGTGAGGGGCGGCTCGATTCCCAGACCGGGGAAGGCAAGATCATCTCGGCCATCCTGGAACGGGTGCTCAGTTCGGGACGGACCATACCGGTGGTGGCCATCGTGGGGTCCGTCGCTGCGGACCTCGGTGCGTATGCCGGGAACTTCAGCGAAATACTCGTGGCCTCCGATATCGACGCCATGTACGCGGCGGGGAGGTCGGTGGCAGGGTACACGGCGGCGCGTTCGTAGCCCTTCCGTTTGCCTGATCCCCGGCGGGCTTTCACGGGGTTTTCCCGCTTTCCGGCCGGGGCGCTACGCCTCGCCGGGAAACCTGCCACCGATCAGCCGGGTCATGTGTTCGGCCGCTGCCAGCAGCGGCTCCACCCAGGCCTCGCAGGTCTCCAGGGGCATGCGCAGGGTGGGTCCGCTGATGGTCACCGCGCCCACCAGCCCAACCGCGGAGTCGAAAACCGGTGCAGAAAGCCCGGACGCGCCGTCTTCGCGCTCACCCACCGTGATGGCAAAACCGTCCGTCCGGGTCTGCTTAACCACGCTTACCAGGTCCTCGGAGCTCGTAATCGTGGACTCGGTGATCGGCTCCAGCGGATCCTTGAGGACGGCGTCCATCAGCTCGGGATCCCACGCCAGCAGGACGCGGCCCGCGGAGCCTGCGTAGAGCGGAAGCACCTTGCCAAGATGCATCTCCCGGCGCAGCGCATGCCGGGTCTCCGCCATGGCGACGCACACACGGTAGTGCTGCTCGGCCTTAAAGAAGCAGGCGGTTTCACCGGTGGTGTCCCGCAGGGTCTTGAGCAGGGGGCTGAGAACGTCGATGACTTCCATGCCCCGCGTGGCCGGAGCCGCCCAGTAGGCCATCCGCATGCCAATGCGGTAGGCGTCCTCCTCGCGGTCCAGGAAGCCCTGGGACGTGAGGTTGGTGACCAGCCGCTGGACGGTGGACGTGGGCATCCCGGTGTACTCCCGGATGTCGCTCAGCGAGAGCACCGGCCGGGAGAGCGAGAAGGCATCCAGGATCGAGGTGATCTTCCCGAGGACGAGCAGGGGGTTGCTGCTGGATTTCGCTGAAGCATCGGCTGCCGACATAGGACTCACGCTAGACGGTGGCTCCATCCCGGTCCAATTCCCCCGCCAATCCCACCCGCCCAATCCAGCCCGGCCCTCTGCAGGTAAATTGAACAGGTGACCCTGACGTTGAAAAAGGCCGTCGCTCCCGACGGGGCCGAGCTTGCCTGGGCTGAGGAGGGCCAGGGCGAACCGCTGCTGCTGGTGGCGGGCCAGGCCACGGGAATGGTCGGCTGGGATCCCGTGGTGCCCGGCCTGGCCCGCTCGTTCCGCGTCATCCACTTCTGCCCGAGGACCGGGGCGTGACCCTTCCGCCACCGCTGCCCTGGTCAGTGGTGACCCCGCGCGGATGGCGCCCTTGTTCTTCAGCCCGGCCTGGGCCCGGGACAACCCGGCCGCTGTTGCCGCGTTTTTCAGAGTCCGGGCCTCTGGCGCGGTGAAAAGCCGGCATTTCAGGGCCAGCCGGCTGCACGACGCCTGGGACGTTCTTGCCTCAATTCAAGCCCCCGCCCTGATCATCCACGGCAGTGAAGACGCCCTCGCGCCTGTTGCCAACGCCGTCATGATGGCGGAGCGGATTCCGAAAGCGCAGCTGATCCAAGTGGACGGCGGCCGGCACGGACTCCACCTCGAAGATTCACGGGTCCAGACGTGGGTCGAGGACTTCCTGTCACTGGCGGTCCCCGCCGGCGCCGCGCACTGAACTGCGGTTTGCCACCACCGGGAGCACTTCATCGGGTGCTTCCGGCCGGACGGCTGACGCCGGTTCCACTAGAGGAGCTGATCACCGAGGGTCAGCTGGAGCCGGGTGGTGTCTGTGGTGTCCTGCCGGGCCGGCGTCGCCAGCCCGAGGTTCTCCCGCAGCGTGGATCCGGCGTACTCGGTCGGGTAGACGCCGCGTTCCTGCAACGCCGGGACGAGGTGGTTGACGATGTCGTCCAGGCCGGTGGGGATCAGCCACGGCGAGATGTTGAAGCCGTCCACGGCGCCCGTGCGGGCGTACTCCGCCAGCCGGTCCGCCACCTCGGTGTAGGAACCCGTGAAGCTGGAGTCCCCGCGGCTGGTCCGGGCCGAGACGAACTGCCGGATGCTCAGGCCCTTGTCCTTGGCTTCGGCGCGCCATTGGTCCGCCAGCTGCTTGGCCTTGGCGCCGTGGAAGCCGCTGCCGCGGGTTTCGGAGGTCTCCTCCACCACGGGGTCGATGTCCGGCAGCGGGCCGTCCGGATCGAAGCCCTGAAGCTCGCGGCCCCAGAACTGCTCGAGGTAGGCGATGGCCTGCTCGGGGCCGATCTGCAGGCTCCGCACCCAGTCCTTCTTCTCGAGCGCTTCCTGCGGGGTGGCGGCGAGGATGAACTCGCTCGCGGGCATGATTTTGACATCGTTCGCGCCGCGGCCCGCCTTGACCGTGCGCTCGACGATGTCGCGGCGGAAGTCGAGGGCGTCGTCGAGCCGCGGGTGGGCGGAGAAGATGACGTCGGCCTGCCGGGCAGCGAAGTTGCGTCCCTCGGGCGAGTCGCCGGCCTGGAACAGCACCGGCCGGTACTGGGCGCTGCGCGGCAGCCGCGGCACGTAGTCCACAGTGTAGTGCTTGCCCTCCTGGTGCACAGGACGGGCCGAACCGGGCGCGGCCCAGGCGGAGGCGGAGGCCGTTTCGGCGATGGCGCCGTCCTCCCAGGAGTCCCAGATCCGCTTGGCCGTGGTGACGAACGCCTCGGCGTGGACGTACCGGTCGGCGTGGTCCAGGTAGCCCCCACGGCGGAAGTTCGCGCCGGTCCAGGCGTTGTCCGTGGTGACCACGTTCCAGGCCGCACGGCCGCCGGAGAGCAAGTCCAGGCTGGACAGCCGGTGCGCCAGGTCAGCGGGGTCGTTGTAGGTGGTGTTCTGCGTGGCCACCAGCCCGATCCGGGTGGTCACAGAGGCCAGGGCGGCCAGCATGGTCTGCGCGTCCGGCCGGCCAACGACGTCCAGCGCGTGCGGGCGGCCGAGGTGCTCGCGGAGCCGCAGCCCCTCGCCGAGGAAGAACGCGGCGAACAGGCCCCGCTCGGCGGTCTGCGCGATGCGGCGGAAGGACTCGAAATCCGTCTGCGATCCGGAGTCCGGCGACTTCCAGACGGTGCCCGAGTTCACGCCCTGGAAGAAGACGCCGAGCTGCAGCTGGCCGGAGGGGACGAAGCCGTTGCCGATGTGTGTGTCTGTCATGGGTCTCTCCCTAGTTGTGGGCCGCGGGGGGCTCGGATACAGCGGCATACCGGCTGGCCGGCCGCTGCAGGCCCAGCAGGTTCCGGAAGGTGGAACCCGGCTGCTGCGGGGCGAGCACGCCCCGGCGCCGGAGGGCAGGCAGCACCAGCTGGGCCAGCTCCTCCAGGTCCACATCGAGGACCGCGGGGTGGAGGCGTACTCCATCGGCAGTCTCCAAAACGGAGGCCAGCAGTTCGGTGAGCTCCGCGGCGGTGCCGACGAAACGGGCGCGGCTGCTCTGCCAGGGAGTGTGCGCGTCCAGCTCGGCGAGGCGCCCGGCGGCGCTTTGCCCGCGGGCGTCAAGGACGACGTCGAGCTCGGCGATGACAGCGGCCGCGGGAGCAGCTGCCCGGACCTCGGCGATCTCGCCGCCCAGCAGCTCGGGCGTGGGTGCGGAGACCAGGACTGCGTTTGCCGCCCCGGCGGACAGCTGGTCCGCGCTCAGCAGGCCGGCCGGTGCCAGGACCGGCAGCTGTCCCTGCAGCGGACGGGGAATGATGGACGGGCCCTTGACGGAGTAGCCGGCGCCGGCAGTGCCCTCGTAATCAGCAGCGCTGTGGAAGTTAACACTGCTGATGAAGTCAATGTAGTGCAGCTTGTCGGCGTCGATGTACCGGCCGGTGGCGACGTCGCGGATCACGGCGCCGTCCTCCCAGGAGTCCCAGAGCCGGCGGCTGACCTCGATGGAATCGGCGGCCTCCCGGCCAAGCCCGTCAGCAGAGACGAAAGAGCGACCGACGGCGGCAGCGTCAGCCGCCCGGTCCGAGGCGGCCACCAGCCAGCCGGCGCGGCCGCCGGATACGTAATCCAGGCTGGCCAGCTGCGTGGAGATGTGGAACGGCTCGGTGTAGACGGTGTCCACTTCGGGGACGAGCACGATCGAGCCCGTGACAGGCCCGGCAAAGGCTGCGCGCTGGAGCGCGTTCAGCCGGCCCGGGATGCCGCGGCCGTCCGGGGAGTCGTCCGCAGGGGCCAGCGATCCGTCCGCGAACGTGGCCACGTGGAATCCGGCCGATTCGGCGGCGAGCACCGTGGCGCGGACGCGGGTTCCGTCCAGCAGTTCAACGGGAGTGTGCCGGGCTTTGCGCCAGGCGGCGGGGTGCCCGCCGTCGCCGTCCAGTTCCAGGGCGAGGAAGCCCTGCCCGATGGCGGCGGGTGCGGAGGGGTTGGCTGCAGTGCTCACTTTCCGGCCTGCCTTTCGTGGGGGTTCTGTTCGCCCGCTTCGATGGCCACCGTCAGGCGGTTTTCTGCCGGCTGCAGCGGGCAGGTGGCGAGGTCGGTGTAGGCGCACGGGAGGTTCACCGCGCGGTTGAAGTCCAGGGTCACGCGGCCCTCGGCGTCCGGTGCGCCCACCGTGAGCGAGCGGTTCGCCGAGTACGTGGTCTTGCCGGACGTCGCGTCCGTGAACAGCACGGACAGGGTGCCCGGCGTGTGGCCGTTGAAGGCCGTGAGCGTGAGGTCCTGACCGTCCACCTCGAACCGGATCTCGCCGGGTGCCTCGTACACGTGCACGATGCCCTCCACTGCGGCGCCCACCGTGGTGGGACGGGGTGACTCGAACGGCACGTACACGCCCTCGACGGCGAAGCGCGGGTCCGGCGCATAGGCCGGCGTGCCGCGGTACGCGTTGAGCAGGGCGTTTTCCGGATGCCGGGGGCGGACGATGTATTCCCCGCCGCGCTTGGCGAGTTCGACGACGGCGGGACCCGCCGTGAGGCTGATGCCCTCACGCTCGGCGATCGGATCGAAGAGGACGGTGGTGCTTCCGTCCTGACCTGCGCCGCCGGCCAGCTCCCGGCCGTTCCGGAGCAGGCTTTCGCCGGCCTCCAAAACGACAGTGACGGCGTCGTCCTGCACGCTCCAGATGCCCGGAACGCCGTCGAGGCGCGTGGGTTCCGCGCCCAGCCAGTGCAGGTGGGTGACGGCGAGGAAGCCGTGGGGATCGGCGCGGCGGCGCTCATGCGCGGCATGCCACTGCTCCCATTCGGCGGCGAAGGCCGCGCCCCGGTGATCGAGCGTGTCGGAATCCGGTTCAGTGTGCGCAGACGTGGGCATCATGGCTCCTGTGGTTGTCGTGGTCGGTGCTGACGGCGGAGGCGGCGTCCGGTTCGGTGGCCCCCGCGGAACCGGGGCGGCCGCCAAAGGGATCCGGTGACTCCCAGAGGGTGGTGGGGGCCGAAGCCCGCACGGCCGGGACCACCTCAAGCGCGAACCGCTCCAGGATGTCCAGCTGCTGCTCGAAGGGCAGAGTGGTGGGCAGCGAGATGGACTGCAGGTCGTGCCCGTACAGCTCGTGATAGCTGAGGATCTTGTCGATCACCTGTTCCGGGCTGCCCACGAGCGCCGGCCCCTCCGCCACCGTGTGGTCGATGAGTACCTTGTAGTTTTCCCGCGGCTGGATGGCGTTCGCGGTGAACAGCGGGTCGCCCCAGCGGGCAGCCAGCGCTGCGGATGTCAGCGTTTTAGCAGACCCGTGCCAAATCCTGGGGGAACCCGAGTAGGGGCGGGGCGTGGTGGTGGTCTTCAGCCGGTCCGCGGTGGAGACAATCTCCCCGGTGACCGGATTCTTCAGGTGCGGAATGATGTCCAGCCCCTGGAACTTCATTTCGCAGCCCCCGTCTGGGTTGTCCCGGCCTGGGTGCCCGCGAAGTTTGCCTCGGTCACGGTCTTGGATTCCGGCAGGGCTTCCTCGGACAGTCCCCAGCGGTCCAGCACCTTGGCGTAGGAGCCGTCCTTGATGGCGGAGTTCAGTGCCTCGGTGATCACCGGCGCAAGGCCGTTGCCCTTGAGCGTGGTGGCGGCCACCAGGGTCTCGGACGGCCAGCCGGCGTTGACCTTGCCGACAATCTTGAGGTCGTCGCGGGTGTTTTCCCGGTAGACGGTCGAGGGGTAGGGGGCGATGTTCAGGTCGGTCCGGCCGGAGGACAGCGCCAGGATGGTGTCGGCGTCGGACGAGTAGTACTGCAGGCTGGCGGGCTCCTTGCCCTTGGCCTCAAGCTCCTTGTTCCAGGCCAGCAGGATCTTCTCCTGGTTGGTGCCCGACCCCACGGAAACCTTCAGGCCGGAGATGTCGTCCGCGCCCTGGATGTTGTAGGACGAGGACTTCTTGGCCTCGAAGCCCATGTACGCAGCCCGGTAGCTGGCGAAGTCGAACAGCTTCACCCGGTCCTTGTTGATGCCCACGTTGGAGAACACGGCCTCGAAGTCACCGGACTGTGTTTTCAGTGGCCAGTTCTCCCAGGACGTGACCTGGATGTCGAGCTCCAGGCCCAGCTTGTCAGCCACCAGCTGGGCGATGTCCAGCTCGGAACCGATGGGCGTCTTGTCGTCCGTGGCGTGGAAGGACAGCGGGATGGAAGCGGCGGTGGTGGCCACCGAGAGCTTGCCGTCCTTGCCGATCAGCGCCGGCACCTTGACGGCCAGCGCGGCGTCCTTTTCGGCGCGGATCCGCTGCTGGTCCGGTGAGGTGTTGTAGACGACGCCGTTGCGGGCCGCCGTCGTCGCCGCACCTGATGCGGTACCGGCTGAACCGCCGGACGCGGCGGCGCCGGGATCGGAGCAGGCGGACAGGGCCGCGGTGCCCAGCAGCGCGCCGGCAAGAACGACGGCGGGCAGCGCACCGTTGCGGCGCTGTCTGGAGAAGAGTGCCATGGGAGTTCCTTAGATGTTGAAGGCGGGTTCGATCACCTTGGAGAAGAAACTCCTGGTGCGTTCTTCCTGCGGGTTCGTGAAAATGTCCTGGGGCTTGCCCTGTTCGACGATCTGCCCCTGGTCCATGAACACCACGGTGTCCGCGACGTCACGGGCAAAGCCCATCTCGTGCGTGACGATGATCAGGGTGGTGCCGGACTTGGCCAGCTCGCGGATCACGTCCAGCACCTCGTTGACCAGTTCGGGGTCAAGGGCGGACGTGGGCTCGTCGAAGAGCAGGATTTTGGGGTCCAGTGCCAGGGCCCGGGCAATGGCGACGCGCTGCTGCTGTCCGCCGGAGAGCTGGCGGGGGTACGCGCCGGCACGGTCCCGCAGGCCCACGCGGTCCAGGAGCTCCAGGCCGCGCTCGCGGGCCTCGGCCTGTGACCGTCCCTGCGCGACGACGGGCGCCTCGGTCACGTTCTCCAGCGCCGTGAGGTGCGGGAACAGGTTGAAGTTCTGGAACACCATGCCGATTTCGGTGCGCTGCTTCAGGATGTCCCTCTCGGGCAGCTCGTGCAGCTTGTTCCCTTTGACCCGGTAGCCCACCAGCTGGCCGTCGATGGCGATGAACCCGGCATCAACTTTTTCCAGGTGGTTGATGGTCCGCAGCAGGGTGGACTTCCCGGAACCCGAAGGGCCGACGATGACGGCCACGCCGCCGGGCTCCACCGTCAGGGAGATGCCCTTCAGGACCTCGGTGGGGCCAAAGGACTTCCGGACCTTGGTGATTTCCACAAGGCCGCGCGTGGCGGCGGGGGCCTCAAGTGTTGTGCTCATCGGAATCATTTCCTTCCGGCGGTGTTGACCGGGGCGTGGGTGGCGAAGAACTTCCGGGCCTTCTGCAGCGGCGTGAGGGGCAGGGTGCGCACCGCACCCTTGGAGTAATGGCGCTCGATGTAGTACTGGAACACGCTGAGCACGGAGGTGATCACCACGTACCAGAGCGTGGCCACGAGCAGCAGCGGCAGGACCTGCTGGGTGCGGTTGTAAATGACCTGCACGGTGTAGAAGAGCTCGGAGTAGGCCAGGACGTAGACGATCGAGGTGCCCTTGACCAGTCCGATGATCTCGTTGAAGGCCGTGGGCAGGATGGCGCGCATGGCCTGGGGCAGCACAATCCGGGTGGACCTGCGCCAGGCGGGAATGCCCAGGGCGGCCGCTGCCTCGAGCTGGCCCTGGTCCACGGACAGGATGCCGCCGCGGATGATCTCGGCCGAGTAGGCGGCCTGGTTCAGCGTCAGGCCCAGCACCGCGGCCGCGAACTGGCTGATCAGGGTGGTGGTCTGCGCCTCGAAGAACCGGATGTCCGTGAACGGGATGCCCAGGCTGATCTTCTCGTAGAGGTAGCCCAGGTTGTACCAGAGGAGCATCTGGACCAGCAGCGGGGTGGACCGGAAGATCCACGAGAACGTCCAGGACACGGAGACCAGCAGCGGCGAGGCGGACAGCCGCATCAGGGCGAGGATGAAGCCCAGAATGAAGCCGAGCGCCCCGGAGATGGCCGTGAGCTTGAGGGTTTCCAGCAGGCCGTTCACCACGGACTTGGCGGTGAACCACTGGGCCACCACACCCCACTCCCAGCGCGGGTTCGTTGCCAGGGACCACACCACGGCAGCCACCCCGAGTGCCACCAGCACGGTGCCCACCCAGCGCCACGGGCGGCGGGCGGGAACCAGCCGGTAGTCGGCGTAGTCGACGGCGGCACGCAGTTCGGCGGTGGGGCGGGCCGGCTCCGCCGAAGACGGCGCTCCGCTGGCGGCCGGCGCGTCAGTGCGGGACTGCACCTCAGATGGGGCCTGTGCGACAGATGGGGCCGGGGCCTCGGACGGCGATTGTGCCTCAGGTGGGGACTGGGGCGTCCTGGTTGCTGCTGAACTCATGCGCCATCTCGCTTCTTCCGGCTGGTCATTCGGGGTAGTTGGCTGCAAATCTAGGTGCGCCCGGAAGGTCCGGCAAAGCCGTCCGTTTCATTCGTTCACGCGGCTTAGCGGGGCGTCATGAGACGAATTCTTGCGCTGATTTACGCGCCGTTACGCGGGGTGAACGGCCGTGACAGGGCCCTCGACCTGCGGTTTGTCCAGACCCTAGATTGAGTGCTCCGAGCCCTTCCAACCAGGAGTTTCCGATGCCAGCGCAGCACCCATCCGTGGTCTTCATCGGCGGTGGTCCGCGCACGGCCGGCATCCTCGAACGGCTCGCAGCCAACAGGCCCGGGCTGGCGGAGGGTCCGCTGCAGATCCACATCGTGGAACCGTACGAGCCCGGATCCGGCAGGATCTGGCGCTACGACCAGTACCCCGGGCTGATGCTGAATTCCGCCGCGCAGGACGTCACCATGTTCACCGACTCCTCGGTGGTCTGCGAGGGGCCGGCCATCGAGGGGCCCGGCCTGGCAGCGTGGGCTGCCGGCATCCTGGACGGTTCCGTCACCGACGCGCCGGCCCTGCCGCCGCACCTGCAGGAGCAGCTGCGCTCGCTGACGGGCGGCACCTTTCCCACCCGCCAGCTGCAGAGCAAGTACCTCGAGTGGTTCTTCCGCCGCGCCGTCCGCGCCCTGGGCAGCGATGTCCGCGTCACCGTCCACCGCGACACCGCGGAGAGCGTCGAACCAGAGGGCGGCGACGACGACGGGTACAGCGTGCGGCTGGCCGGCGGCGGCACCCTGCACGCCGACGTCGTGATCACCGCCGTAGGGCACACGGACGCGGAGCCGGATGCCCGCTCCGCTGCCTGGTCCGCGTTCGCGGCCCGGAACGGCGGCTTCCATGCGGCACCCAGCTACACCACGGACGTCGACTATTCACCCATCGCACCCGGCCAGGACGTCATCGTCTCGGGCATGGGCCTGGCGTTCGTGGACCTGCTGGTGCTGCTCACCGAAGGCCGCGGCGGCCGTTTTGAAGAGGCGGCCGACGGCGGGCTGCGCTACCTTCCGTCCGGCGCCGAGCCCAGGCTCTGGGCAGGTTCGCGCCGGGGCGTGCCGTTCCACTCCAAGATTTCCGTGGCCCTGCGCGGCGAACCGGCGGCGGCGCCCCGGTTCTTCACCGCTGACGCCGTGGACGCGCTCCTGGCCGAGCACGTCGAACTGGACTTCCGCACCCACCTCTGGCCCCTGATCGCGAAGGACGCCGGCTACGGCTACTACCGCGAACTGTTCACCGGCAGCCCGGAGCGCGTGGCGCTGGGCTGGGACGAGTTCGCCGGACGGTTTGCCGCCCTCGACTGGTACAGCAGCGCCCGCCGCGAGCTCGTCTCGGCGGCCGTGCCGGATCCGGAGCTGCACCTGGACCTCGAACGGCTGGACAAGCCGTTCGCCGGGCGGCTCTTTGCCGGCCACGATGAGGTCCAGACGGCGGTGGCCGCGTACATCGAGCATGACCTCGAACTGCGGACCGGACCCGACCACCCGGAAACGCTGGCACTGTTCCTGGCCCTGCTGAAGGTGTACATGGAGCTGGGCAGGCTGGTCCCGCCCGAACGGCTGAACGCGCGCTCGCAGGAGGATGTGCACGTCTGGTGGCACGGGTTCTTCAGCTTCGTGGATTCCGGACCGCCGCCGCGCCGCCTGCGCGAGATGCTGGCCGTCCACCGCGCCGGACTGCTGCACTTCCTGGGACCGGGCCTGGCGGTCGCCGCCGACGACGCCACCGGTGAATTCGTGGCCACGTCCGCGCACTCGCCGGTAAGCGTGCGGACGAAGGCCTTCATCGAGGCGCGGCTGCCCGGGCCCGCCGTGGTCCGCTCCGCGAGCCCGCTGCTCCGCTCGCTGCACGGCACGGGCCTGGGCGCGGAGCAGCACCTGCTCACGTCCGACGGCGGCCACTCCACCGGCCGGCTCCTGATCACCTCAGGCCACCGGATTGTGGGCCGCGGCGGCAGCACCCGTAGCCGCCTGTTCGGCATCGGCCCCGGGACCTCCGGCTGGGGAGCGGGCGCGTTTGCCCGGCCCGGCACCAACGCGGCGCCGTTCCGGGAGAACGACGCCCTGGCCCGAAAAATACTTGAAGCGGTGTCCGGCGCCGGCCGGCCACGCACAGCTGCCGCCGTCGGAAAGGCCTGAACCATGCAACTGGATGCGCAACTGGAAGCAACCCGGCAAAGGGTAACAACCCCTGCCGACCTCACCGTCCTGGAACTGCCCATGCACGATCCCCGGGTCCGGCCGCTCCTGGACGAGCTCGCCGTCGAATACGACACCCGCTACGGCGACCTGTTCGGCCGGGGCGCGGCCGCGGAGGAACTGAACAGGTATCCGGCCGAGGAATTCGAGGCGCCGTCCGGTGCCCTGCTGATCATCCAGGAGAACGGCGAGTCCGTGGCCGGCGGAGCCTACCGCCGGTACGACGCGGAAACCGCCGAGTTCAAGCGTATCTGGACGCACTCGGCACACCGCCGGCGGGGCCTGGCCCGGAGGGTGTTGGCGGAGTTGGAGCGGCTGGCCGCGGAGCGCGGGTACAGCGGCGTGTACCTCACCACGGGGCCGCGCCAGCCGGAGGCCAAACACCTGTACCTGAACACCGGGTATACGGCGCAGTTCGACCTCACTGCCGACCCTGAGACCATAGGTCCGCTGGCGTTCACGAAGGACCTGGCTGTCCCCGCGGGCGGCCAGACTCAGGACCTGGGCGAGGAGCCCAGGTTCACGGGGTCTTCGTCCGTCAGGTAGGCGAGCTCGGAGTGCGCGGCGATGTCGATGCCGCGGAGTTCGTCCTCCTCGTGGATGCGCAGGCCCATGGCCATGTCCACCACCTTGGCGATCACCCAGGTCAGGCCGAAGGAGTAGGCAAGCACGGCAACTGTAGCGAGCGACTGGATGCCCAGCTGCGTCAGGCCGCCGCCGTACAGCAGGCCGCTGACGCCGTTGGGTGCGCTGTCCGTGGCGAAGATGCCGATCAGGAGCGTGCCGATGATGCCGCCCACGAGGTGCACCCCCACCACGTCCAGGGAATCGTCGAAGCCGAGGCGGAACTTCCACTCGATGGCCAGTGAGCAAACAGCGCCGGCGATGGCCCCGATGGCCACCGCGCCCAGCGGGCTGACCGCTCCGCAGGCGGGGGTGATGGCCACGAGCGCGGAGACCAGCCCCGAGGCTGCGCCCATGCTGGTGGTGGCGCCGTGCCGGATCCGTTCGACGAGAGCCCAGGCGAGCAGGCCGGCGGCTGCCGCCACAGCAGTGTTGAGGAACACCACCGACGCCGAATGGCCGGCGGTCAGCGCGGAGCCGGCGTTGAAGCCGAACCAGCCCACCCAGAGCAGGCCTGCGCCCACCAGCACCAGGGGCCGGCTGTGCGGCTTGGAGTGCTCCATCTTGGGCCAGCCGGAGCTGCGGCCCAGGACCAGGGCCAGGGCGAGGGCGGCGGCGCCGGCATTCATGTGCACGGCTGTTCCGCCGGCGAAGTCGATGGCCTTGATGCCGCTGGCGATCCAGCCGCCCGTCACCGAGCCGTCCGCCGAGCTGAATGCGAAGACCCAGTGCGCGATGGGGAAGTAGACCAGCGTGGCCCACACACCGGCGAACACCATCCAGGCGCCGAACTTCATACGCCCGGCGGCCGCGCCGGCAACCAGCGCGGTGGTGACGCAAGCGAAAAACAGCTGGAAGGCCGTGAACAGCGCCGCAGGCAGGGAAGCATTCGGGTTATCGGTCAGCATCGGCTCGAGGCCGGCGTACTGCGTGACGTCCCCGATCAGGCCCAGGCCGTTCACGGAATTGCCAAAGGCCATCGAGTACCCAAAGAGTGCCCACAGCACGGCCACGAGGCTGGCCCCGCCGAAGCACATCATCATCATGTTCAGGATCCGGCGCGATCCCACCATGCCCCCGTAGAAGAGGGCCAGGGCGGGAATCATCATGCACACCAGTGCGGAACTTGCGAGGATCCAGGCAACATCTCCAGCGTTCATTTTGAACTCCACTCAGTAAATCGGTGGGTGGCATTTTGCTGAGACCGGACGAATGCCGTGTGTCCCCACAACATATGGCGCCGGAAACCGCGGTAGGTTTCGGCCATGTAAATTGCTTGTCACAAGCGCGTGTAGTGCGCGCCTAATGCGTGGCGTTGTGGGTGGTTTTCCCTGAGGTGTCAACATCGCCGAGCATGCCGGGCACGGCTCCGGCCACGCCCAGGGAGCCGATGGCGATTGCCCCCACCACGGCCAGTGCGCGGAGGTGGGCCGACACCGCCGTCCGCCTCTCCGGCCTGACGGCGCGGCTGCGCCTGGCACGGAGCAGAACGACGGCGATCACCAGGGTGGCCAGTTCGAGGAGGCCCGCGGCAGCATCAGCAAGGCCCGCAGGCTCGGGCACATTTGAGTTGGGGCCGAACGGCAGCCCGGACGTGCGGGACCAGGCCCACAGTGCCAGCGGAACCGCGGCGGCGGCCGCGACCGCAACGAGGACGCTCAGCCCCGCCTGTCCCAGCAGCAGGACGCCGCAGGCTAGCTCCGCCATCGCCAGGGCAAGGAAGAAGGCGCTGGCGACCACCCAGTGGTCGATGTGGTCCGGTATGACCGCGAGGTGGATGGCGGCGCAGCCGAACAGTGCCACCGCCGCCAGCGTTTGCCTGAGATCCGTGGCGCCCGTCCGGGCACGGCCGGCCCGCGCCCGGCGCCGGGTGCGGGCCGGTGTTGCCTTCTGTTGCCGGCTGACCTCCAGCCGCCCGCCGCGGATGGCCACCGTCCACCCGGTCACCACGAGGTTGGTGACCAGGAGCAGGCCGGCGCCATAGCCAAAGGCTGCCAGCTGGAGGCCCAGCGAGGACTGGTCCAGCTGTTCCACTGACTGGGCGGAGGATGCATGGTGCAGGATGCTCATCAGATCGTGCTGCAGGGCGTAGTCCCAGGCCTGGCTGGCGGCCAGCGCGAGCGTCCCGGCCACCGTGCCGGCCGCGGCGATCAACAGCGCGGTCGTGACGAATGCCTTCCTGCCCGCCAGTACCGGCCCAAACCACCGCAGCGCCAGCGTCACGGCCGCAACCACGGCCAGGACAAACACCGGTAGCAGCACGGTTGATTCCCGGAGCCAGCTGAGAAACGGCTCCTGGGTGCGTTCGATGGCCCCCACGGCCCCCCTGAGGGACACCATCCAGAAGCCGTCAGCGTAGGCCATCATTGCCGCCAGCGGGATGACCGTGAGCCACGGGACCGCGGGTCGGACCGGCGCCTGCGCGCCGGTCCCGCTGCTGTTCCGGGTGCTGTTTCCGCCGGCGGCGGCCGCGGGGACCGCCGTCATGGCGTGATCTCCCAGCCGAACATCATGGCGTGGTCCTCATGCGCCAGGTTGTGGCAGTGGGCCACGTAAGGCCCCACGAAGTCCCGGAACCCGCGGTAGATGATCACGGACTCGCCCGGGTCCAGGGCCACCAGGTCCTCACGTGACACATCGTCGGGATGGCCCTTGTCGCCGCCGCGGGTGACGTCCCTGCCGTTGCGCATGACGGTCCGGTGCTCCTCCATGTGGAGGTGGAAGGGATGGACCCAGCCGCCCCCGCCGTTGCGGATTTCCCAGAGGTTGTAGCTGCCCTTCTTCTGCTGGGCGAGCGGCGAGCGGCCAGCCCGGTTCTTGAGGCTGGTGGCAACGGTGTTCGGGGTGAAGGGCTTGCCGTTGATGAGCCACTCGGTTTCGCCGCCGCCGGACCCGCGCTCCACATCGAAGATCAGCCGGTTGTCCAGCAGGCTCTGCCAGTTGCTGGGCAGCGGCGGAAGGTCGCGCATCTTCACGGGGATCTCGCTGTCGTCCGGTGCGTCGTCGCCGATCACGAACTTGAGCACCGGGACTTTGTAGGCGGGGTCGGGCGAGAACCGGGACGAATTGCTCCACATCCGCCCGTTGGGCATCTTCATCACGTTGGTGAGGTAGATGACGTCGCCCTTGGTGGTGGGTGTTCCGTCCTGGTACCGCGTGAAGTCGACCACCACCTCGCGTCGCTTGGCCGGCCACAGCTCAAAGGAATCGCGCTTGATCGGGAACGGCAACAGGCCGCCGTCGGACGCAATCTGGGTGAACTGCATGCACTGCTGGGCGTCCGGGATACGGTACTGCCCCTCCAGCTCATCACCCTTGTAACCGAGCGAGGCGGAGGTCTTCGGTCCCTTCGTGGAGCTCATCAGCTTGAATTCATAGATCCGGGCGATGGAAGCGTCCAGGAACCGGAAGCGGTACTTGCGCCGCTTCACCTCCATGACCGGGTAGGCGGTGCCGTTCACGGTGAAGATATCGCCCACGAACCCGTGGTTGGGGAAGTGCTTGTAGAAGGTCTTGCCCCACCACTCAGGGTGCTTTGCCGGATTCTTGGCGTCCGGGAACTCCTTCTGCACGTCGTGGATGTCCTTGTGCATGGTGACGCCGTCATCCAGCCGGCAGTCGTAGAAGGCCAGCGGGACGTCGTAGTCGACGTCGAAGGACCCGTCCGGGTTGTCCTTCCGGACGCCCGGAAGCCGCAGGCCCTGGCGTTCATCGCCCATATCCATGCCGTCCTTCGGGTCATAGATCGGGTACAGGCCAACCATGCCCTTGTAGACATTGGAACCGGTGTGGTCCATCCGGTGGTCATGGAACCAGAAGAAGCTCTGCTTTTCCCGGTCGTCGCCGCCGGCGGGCCAGTTCAGGTACAGGTTGTCGCAGAACGTCTGCGGCATGTAGCCCTCATACTTGGGCCCGCTCACCATGGTGTAGTGCGGGTTGCCGTCGCTCTCCGGGGCCGTGTGGCCGTTGTGCAGATGGGTCAGGAAGGACCAGTCCGGCGAACCGAAATCCTGGCGGTCCAGGTTGAGCGGGTTTTCGTCCAGGTGGTTCTCGAACCGGACCAGCGCCGGCCTGCCGTATTCGGCGTTGATCATCGGGCCGGGGAAGGTTCCGTTGAAGCCGTAGATGGTGCTCAGCGGCAGCGTGCGTTTGGTCCCGGCCGGGTACGTCTTGCGCTTCTCGTCAAAGGAAATCGTGGGGCGGCCGTTCGCGTCAATGGGCAGCACCTGCGAGGTGGTGAACGCGTGCTGCCTCAGCAGGAGGTCGATCTTGTAGACCAGGGGGTCCGGGTAGCTCAGCTTCGAGGGCCAGATCTGGTGCTGCTCATTCTTAAAGGAACTCTGCTGGCCCTGCCCGGGTCCGGGCGGGTCGTTCCACTCCGTGTAGCCCTTCGTGAAGCCGTCACCCACGGCAGGCGTGGGGGCCAGGGCCTTGGGAATGGGCAGCTGGTCCTGGAAGGGCGTTAGGATCAGCGGGCTGGTGGGGAATGCCTCGATGTAGAACAGCAGATCACCGAGGGCGGTGGACGAAGCGGCGAACGCGCCGTCGGGGGAAAGGAGCCCCTTCTGCGCGAGCAGCGGGCCTGCCCAGCCCTGGGCGGCGACGAGGGCCGCGCCGGCGCCCCCGGCCGCACTGAGCCGCAAGAGGTTGCGGCGGGACACTTTGTTCGTCGACACTCCGTTTGCCGTGGCGGTTTCTTCTGACATGGGTATGCGCCTCCTTCGGGGCAAAAAGAATGGCCTGCTGGCCCTGGTATTCGAGCCTTCCCAGGGTCTTGCCCCAGCGGTTTCTGCACCGGGAAATCCTGGCCTTGCGGAAGCCGGCTGCGCTTGTCGTTGCCCCGCGCAACTACAGTGCGGGCCGGGGCTTGGGAAAACATTGGACGGGTGCGGTGCATACCCCTCAATGAGATGGGTATAAGGGGGTGGCCGTCATAGGGCTACGGCCAAGTAACAGGCTGCTAGAACAGCGGGGCGAGCCCGTTCCAGCCTGCGCCGATGCGCACCCGGGCGGCGAACTGTCCCGTGCCCAGCCCGGGATAGAGCCACAGGACGCCGGCGGCGTCGCGCGCCAGCAGGTCCGGGTTGCGGTCGCCGTTGAAGTCACCGGGGCTTACGACGGCGGTCATGGCGTTCCAGCCTGCGCCCACCCGGACGCGGGGAAGCCAGCCGCCCGTGCCGCTGCCGCGGTAGAGCCACAGGACGCCCGTGGCCGCCTCCCGTGCGAGGATGTCGGCGGCGCCATCGCCGTTCATGTCGCCCGGGCCCACCAGGGCGCTGAAGGCGTTCCAGCCGGTGCCCACGCGGATCCGCGGCAGGAATGCGCCTGTGCCGTTGCCGCGGTACAACCAGAGGAATCCGGTGGCAGACTCGCGTGCGAGGATGTCCACGCGCTGGTCGCCGTTGAAATCACCGGGGCCGATGATCGCGTTGAAGCTGTTCCAGCCTGTGCCGAGCCGGATCCGGGGGAGGAACCCGCCGGTGCCGTTGCCTCGGTACATCCACAGATATCCGGTGGCGGCCTCCCGGGCAAAGACGTCCTGCGGGCCGTCGCCGTTGAAGTCACCGGGTGTTTCAAGGGCGCTGAAGCCGTTCCAGCCGGTGCTGATGCGCACGCCCGGCAGCCTGCCCCCGCGGCCGTTCCCCGGGTACAGCCGCAGTTCGGCCGTCGCGCTCACGCGGGCCAGGATGTCGGTGTTCCAGTCTCCGTTGAAATCGCCCGTCGACCGGGACAGGGTGGACGCCGGCACAGGCAGGGGGGTGAAAGCGTAGGGGTCGCAGGTCAGGTCGTAGTCCCGGACGTCGTCGTACCACTGCGACAGGTACACGCGGCCACCGGAGAAGCTGGCGGTGCGGCAGAGGTTCTGGGCTTCGCCGGGGAAATCCAGCCGGCCGGCGGTTGCCCACACGGGAACGCCGGGCAGCCGCCAGGAACCGGTGATGCTGGCCCAGCCCGAAGCGAACGAGTACAGGCCGTAGGAGTAGCCGGAATCGCGCAGGCCACGCATGAGGCCCTCGACGATGTAACGGTTTTCGCGCTGCTGCGCGGCAGATGCGGTGGGCCACGGCTGAGCCGGCCGGGGCTCGACGTCGATCCACACCACGCGCGGCGCAAACCGGACCCGCGCCAGGCTTGCCGCCGCGAACCGGGCTTCCGCGTAGCCAACATTGGAGAGCTGCCCTGCCCGGGTGGCTGCCGACCACGGTCCCTGGGACCGGTAGGTGGCGAGCTGGGCGGCAGTGGGGAAGGCGGCCATGGTGTAGGCCTGGGCCGGCTTGCGGTTGTTGGCTGCCCAGACGACCTGGCTGGCCAGGCACGGGTTCTCCTTGAAGGGTAGCCCCTTCGTCAGGCCGATCACCACAAACTGGGACGACGCCGGCGGCAGCGGCAGGCCAAAGCCGCCCACCGCCGTCGGGCATTGTGGCCAGGAAATGTCGTGCCCGTTGAGCGATACGGCGCGCGCGGGCGTGGCACCGGGCAGGGAACCAAGGAAGAAGGAGAGCAGGAGCAGCAGGCCCGTCAGCATGTGCCGTGCGGAAAATCCGCCCCCCGAATGATGAACTTGGCCGTCCATCGCCAGCGCTCCTTTGCTCTATCAGTTTACGTCGGGCCGCGCCTATTCGTCCTCAGGGCGGTGGGTCCCGCACAATTACCCCATGGCAAAAAGCAATGCCCGGCTGCCCCGGCTTGAGGATGTGGCGGAGCGCGCGGGAGTCTCGCACCAGACTGTGTCCCGGGTGATCAACAACCATCCCAACGTCAGCAAGGCCACGCGTGAGCGCGTCGAGGCCGCCATTGCCGAGCTGGGCTACCGGCGCAACACCGCGGCGCGGAGTCTGGTGACCCGGAAGTCGCAGACCATCGGCGTGCTTGGCAGCGAGCTCTCCCAGTACGGTCCCGCCAACACTCTGCTGGGGGTGGAGCAGGCCGCGCGCGACGCCGGCTACTTCGTGAGCATCGCGGCGCTGCGGTCGGTGAGCCGGGAGGCAATTTTCGATGCCATCCGGCACTTCCTGGACCAGTCCGTGGACGGCATTGTGGTGATCGTGCCGCATTCCGAGACGCTCCTCGCCCTGGCCGAACTGAACCCCGGCGTGCCGGTGGTGGCTGTGGGGTCGCTGGGCAGCGAGCGGGTGAGCGGCGCCATGGTGGACCAGAAGCGGGGGGCCGAGCTCGCCGTCGGGCATCTGATCGAGCAGGGCCACCGCCGGATAGGCCACGTTGCCGGTCCGCAGGACTGGATTGATGCGGTGGCGCGTGCCGAGGGCTGGAGCGCTGCGCTGCGCGCGGCCGGGCTGGACGACAGCCTGGTGGTCGAGGGGGACTGGAGCGCCGGCAGCGGCTACGAGATCGGCCGGAAGCTGGCCGCGGACAGAGTCGCCACGGCGCTGTTCGTGGGCAATGACCAGATGTCCCTGGGCCTGCTCCGTGCCTTCAATGAGGCCGGCGTCAGGGTCCCCGAGGATGTCTCCGTGGTGGGCTTCGACGACCAGCCGGAGTCCGGCTATTTCACCCCGCCGCTGACCACCGTGCGCCAGGACTTCGAGGAGCTCGGCAGGCGCTGCATGGACCTCATGCTGAGCGCCATTGAGAAGGGGGACACCGTCAGCACCACAGTGGTGGAGCCCGAGCTGGTGGTGCGCCGGAGCACTTCCGCCCCGGCCTGAAGGGGCAGAACCAGGAACCCGTGATCCGCAGCACTTGACGCAGTAAGTTGTTAGCGCTCACAATAGTCTCAGTCCGATAAGCAACGGGCCATCATTTGGAGGATTCATGGACGTCACAGCAGACGGCAGCGAAAACTATGTCATCGGGGTGGACTACGGCACCCTGTCCGGCCGGGCCGTGGTCGTGCGGGTCCGGGACGGCAAGGAACTCGGCAGCGGCGTGTTCGACTATCCGCACGCGGTAGTCACCGAAGCGCTCCCGGCGGACGTGGCAGGCGCAGCCGACGGAAAAGCCGCCCGCCTGCCCGGTGAATGGGCGCTGCAGGTGCCCAACGACTACCGCGACGTGCTCCGGCACGCTGTTCCCGCCGCAATCGCTGACGCCGGAATCGACCCGGCCGCCGTCGTCGGGATCGCCACGGACTTCACGGCCTGCACCATGGTGCCCGTCAAGGCTGACGGCACCCCGCTGAACGAGATGCCGGGCTTTGCGAACCGGCCGCACGCGTATGTGAAGCTGTGGCGCCACCATGCCGCGCAGGGGCAGGCGGACCGCATCAACGCGCTCGCCGCCGAGCTGGGCGAATCCTGGCTGCCGCGGTACGGCGGACTGATCTCCTCCGAGTGGGAGTTCGCCAAGGGTCTGCAGCTGCTGGAGGAGGACCCCGAGGCCTACGCCGAAATGGATCACTGGGTGGAGGCAGCTGACTGGATCGTCTGGCAGCTGTGCGGAAACTACGTCCGCAACGCCTGCACCGCCGGCTACAAGGGCATCTACCAGGACGGGCACTACCCGTCCGATGATTTCCTCGCCGCCCTGAACCCCCAGTTCAAGGACTTCGTCAGCGCCAAGCTGGACCACACCATCGGACGCCTGGGCGACGCCGCCGGCTACCTGACCGCCGAGGCCGCCGCCTGGACCGGGCTCCCGGAGGGCATCGCCGTCGCCGTCGGCAACGTGGACGCACACGTCACCGCCCCGGCAGCGAAGGCTGTGGAACCGGGCCAGCTCGTGGCCATCATGGGCACCTCCACCTGCCACGTCATGAACGGCGCCGAACTCCACGAGGTGCCGGGAATGTGCGGCGTGGTGGACGGCGGCATTGTTGACGGGCTCTGGGGCTACGAGGCCGGCCAGTCCGGTGTGGGCGACATCTTCGGCTGGTTCACCAAGTACGGCGTCCCGCCGGAATACCACCGGGCCGCCGCCGGGGCCGGACAGGGCATCCACGAATACCTGACGGACCTTGCCGCCGGGCAGGCGATCGGCCAGCACGGCCTGATCGCGCTCGACTGGCACTCCGGCAACCGCTCCGTGCTGGTGGACCACGAGCTCTCCGGCGTGGTGGTCGGACAGACCCTGGCCACCCGGCCGGAGGACATCTATCGGGCGCTGCTCGAAGCCACCGCCTTCGGCACCCGCACCATCGTGGAGGCCTTCCGCGATTCCGGCGTCCCGGTGAAGGAATTCATCGTGGCCGGCGGCCTGCTGAAAAACCGTCTCCTCATGCAGATCTACTCGGACGTGACGGGACTCCAGCTCTCCACCATCGGCTCCACGCAGGGCCCGGCCCTGGGTTCGGCCATCCACGCGGCCGTCGCCGCCGGAAAGTATGCCGATGTCCGGGCTGCCTCCGAGGCGATGGGTGCCGCACCCGGCGCCGTCTACACCCCCATCCCGGAAAACGTCGCAGCCTACGACGAACTGTTCCGCGAGTACCGGACCCTCCACGACTACTTCGGCAGGGGAACCAACGACGTCATGCACCGGCTCAAGGCGATCCAGCGCAGCGCCGCCAAGCCGGCCAACGCCCGGCCAGCCAACGTCCAGTCCCTGCTTACCGAGGAGGTTCCGGCATGAGCGCCCTGCTGGAAACCATTGCCCGTGTCCGCCGCGAGGTCTGCGAACTGCACGCCGAGCTGACCCGGTACGGCCTCGTGGTCTGGACGGCCGGCAACGTCTCCGGCCGGATTCCGGGCTACGACCTCATGGTCATCAAGCCTTCGGGGGTCTCCTACGACGCCCTGACCCCCGAGGCCATGGTGGTCACCGATCTCTACGGCACCCCGGTCAGCAACCTGAGCGCCGACGCCGACGGCGCCCCGGCCCGGTGGGACAACCCGGACTTCACGCCGTCGTCGGACACCGCCGCGCACGCCTACGTCTACCGGAACATGCCCGACGTCGGCGGCGTGGTCCACACGCACTCCACCTATGCCACGGCCTGGGCTGCGCGGGGCGAGGAGATCCCGTGCGTGCTGACCATGATGGGCGACGAGTTCGGCGGCCCGATCCCGGTTGGCCCGTTTGCGCTCATCGGCGACGATTCGATCGGCCGCGGCATCGTGGACACCCTGCGGGGCTCCAACTCGCCGGCGGTGCTGATGCAGAACCACGGCCCGTTCACCATCGGCAAGGACGCCCGCTCCGCGGTCAAGGCCGCCGTGATGTGCGAGGAAGTGGCCCGCACGGTCCACATCTCACGCCAGCTGGGGGAACCGCTGCCCATCGACCAGGGGCAGATCGAGTCGCTCTACGACCGCTACCAGAACGTATACGGACGCTAGTCCGGCACCCTGCACCACACCCAAAGACTTTCAAAAGGAGACACCAATGCCCAGCGCCAACAACACCTCGCTCGAGCACTACGAGGTCTGGTTCCTCACCGGCAGCCAGCACCTCTACGGCGAGGACGTGCTGAAGCAGGTGGCTGCCCAGTCGCAGGAGATCGCCGCCGCGCTGAACGAATCCTCTGACGTGCCCGTCAAGCTTGTCTGGAAGCCCGTGCTGACGGATTCGGACGCCATCCGCCGGACCGCGCTGGAGGCCAACTCCGACGATTCGGTGATCGGCGTGACGGCGTGGATGCACACGTTCTCCCCGGCGAAGATGTGGATCCAGGGCCTGGACCTGCTCCGCAAGCCCCTCCTGCACCTGCACACCCAGGCGAACGTGGAACTGCCCTGGGCGGACATCGACTTCGACTTCATGAACCTGAACCAGGCCGCGCACGGCGACCGCGAGTTCGGCTACATCCAGTCCCGGCTCGGCGTGCCGCGCAAGACCGTCGTGGGCCACGTGTCCAACCCCGAGGTGGCCCGCCAGGTGGGTGTCTGGCAGCGCGCCTCCGCCGGCTGGGCCGCCGTCCGGAACCTGAAGCTGACCCGCTTCGGGGACAACATGCGCAACGTCGCCGTCACTGAAGGTGACAAGACCGAGGCGGAGCTGCGCTTCGGCGTCTCGGTCAACACCTGGTCGGTCAACGAACTGGCCGACGCCGTGCACGGCGCCGCGGAGTCCGACGTCGACACCCTGGTGGCCGAGTACGAACGGCTTTACGACGTGGCGCCGGAGCTGCGCTCCGGCGGTGCCCGCCATGACTCCCTGCGCTACAGCGCCCGCATTGAACTCGGGCTGCGCAGCTTCCTCGAAGCCAACGGCTCCGCCGCCTTCACCACCTCGTTCGAGGACCTCGGCGAGCTGCGGCAGCTGCCGGGGATGGCCGTCCAGCGGCTCATGGCCGACGGTTACGGTTTCGGCGCCGAGGGCGACTGGAAGACGGCCATCCTGATCCGCGCGGCCAAGGTCATGGGGGCCGGACTGCCCGGCGGCGCCTCGCTCATGGAGGACTACACCTACCACCTGGTGCCCGGCCAGGAGAGGATCCTCGGCGCCCACATGCTGGAGGTCTGCCCGTCGCTGACTGCCACCAAGCCGCGCGTCGAGATCCACCCGCTGGGCATCGGCGGCAAGGAGGACCCGGTCCGCATGGTCTTCGACACCGACGCCGGCCCCGGCGTCGTGGTGGCGCTGTCCGACATGCGCGACCGTTTCCGCCTCGTGGCGAACGCCGTCGACGTCGTCGACCTCGACGAGCCGCTGCCCAACCTGCCGGTGGCACGCGCCCTCTGGGAACCGAAGCCCGACTTCGCCACCTCCGCGGCCGCCTGGCTCACCGCCGGGGCCGCGCACCACACGGTTCTTTCCACCCAGGTGGGCGTGGACGTGTTCGAGGACTTCGCCGAAATCGCCCAGACCGAGCTGCTGACCATCGACGAAGGCACCACCCTCAAGCAGTTCAAGAAGGAACTGGCCTGGAACGCCGCCTACTACAGGCTGGCCGGCAGGCTGTGACCGAACAGGGGGCCGGAACCGAATTCAGCATCCGGGCGGGGGAGTACACCGCCGTTGTCACGGCACAGGCAGGTGCGCTTCGGGAGCTTCGCCACCGGGGTCGGGACCTCATCGTCCCGTTCCCGGCGGGCGGGCCCATCCCCGACTACCGCGGCATCGTCGCGGCGCCCTGGCCCAACCGGATCGCCGACGGCCGGTACACCTTCGATGGCAGCGAGTACGAGGTGCCGGTCAACGAGCCGGAGCGCGCCTGTGCCCTGCACGGGCTGGTGTTCCCCCTGGACTGGGACCTGGAGTCGCAGAGCGAGTCGTCGGTGACGCTTTCCTGCACCGCCGGTCCAGCGCCGGGCTACCCGCATTCGGTGCGGATCGGCGTCGAATACCGGCTGTCCGAGGACGGCCTGCACAGCCGGGTCACGGCGGTGAACGTTGGCGGCACCGCGGCGCCCTACGGGGTCTGCCCGCATCCCTACCTGGTGGCCGGTCCGTCGGCCCTGGACGAGTGGATCCTCGAAATCCCCGCCGGACAGTTCCTCGAGGTCACCCCGGACAGGCTGTTGCCCAAGGAAACGCGCACCGTGGAGGGCCACGGGTTTGATTTCCGCGCGCCTCGCGCCATCGGCGCCACCGAGATTGACCACGCCTTCACGGACATAGCGTTCGACGGCGGCGGGCAGGCCCGGTTGCTGGTCCGGGATCCGGGCGGAACCGGCGTCGGAATGTCCTGGGACCGCACCTGCCAGTGGCTCCAGATCCATACCGCCGACAAGCGGCCGCCGTATCCCAACCGGCTGGGCCTCGCCGTGGAGCCCATGACCTGCCCGCCCGATGCCTTCAACAGCGGCGTGGACCTGATCCGGCTCGAGCCGGGCGCCACGCACGAGGCATCCTGGAGCATCTTCGCCACGTGACCAGTCCAGCGCAGTGACAGCAAACACCACGCCACGTCCTCCCGTAATGGAGGACGTGGCGCGTCTCGCAGGCGTGTCCCACCAGACCGTCTCACGCGTGCTGAACACGCATCCGAACGTCAGTGCCCGGACCCGCAAGCGCGTGGAACGCGCCATCGCCGAGCTGGGATACCGCCGCAACACCGCGGCGCGCAGCCTGGTCACCCGGCGTTCACAGGCCATCGGAGTCCTGGGCGCCGGCACGGCGCACTACGGCCCGGCCAACACGCTGCTGGGCGTCCAGCAGGCAGCCCGGAACGAGGGCTACGCCGTCAGCATGGCCAGCCTCAGCGAAGTGACGGCTGCCGGCATCCACGACGCCCTTGAGCACTTCCTGCTGCAGTCAGTGGACGGGATCGTGGTGATCGTCCCGCACGAGACGATGCTGAAATCGCTGCACACCATCGCACTGTCCGTCCCGCTGGTGGCCGTGGGCTTCGGGGCGGATGAACACCTGACGGTTGCGGCCGTGAACCAGCGCGTTGGTGCGGCCCTCGCCGTGCGGCACCTGGTGAACCTCGGCCACACGTCAATCGCCCATGTTTCGGGCCCGCAGGACTGGATTGACGCCGCGGCCCGGACCGAGGGCTGGCGGCGCGCCCTTGAACAGGCCGGGCTGCCGGAGGGCGTGCTGATCCAGGGCGACTGGAGCGCCGAAAGCGGCTACCGCGCCGGACTGGAACTGGCGGAAGCCGGCAACGTCACCGCTTTGTTCGCGGCGAACGACCAGATGGCCCTGGGGGCACTGCGTGCGTTCAACGAGGCCGGCCTGCGCGTGCCGCAGGACATCAGCGTGGTGGGCTTCGACGACCAGCCGGAGGCCGGCTATTTCGTCCCGCCGCTGACCACAGTGAACCAGGGCTTCAAGGAGCTCGGCGCCCGCTGCATGCGGATGCTCCTGTCCGACATGGCCCATGGCCCTTCGGGAGCGGCTTCGGTCCTCAACCCCAAGCTCGTGGTGCGGGGTTCCACGGCTACCCCTGCATAGGTGTTGCCGGCCGGCTCAGGCTTCGTCGCAGAGCAGGCTTGCCGGAGCACGACTCGCCGCGACGCCGCGCACCAGCCCCGGCTGGTTCTGTCCTTCACTACAGGCCGGCTTCCTTAACCAGCCGGCTTCCTTAACCAGCAGAGCCCCTCCCTCGGTTTAACCCCGGGGGAGGGGCTCTGCTGTCAACTCTCTGGCTGAGTAGCGAGTCAGCAAACCACTTCGCGCGTCATGCCGAACGGGACCTGGTCAGAAAGCGCGGCCGTGTAGTTTCCCGGCCTGTGGCGCGTGACCAGGATGCCGTGCGTACCCGTGAGCATCGCCAATTCCTGGAGGTCCTTCACGGCGGCTTCGAGGTGCTCGTCCAGGGCGTGCCGGCTCGTGACGCTGATGTCGATGGATTCAAGGCGTGCGGTCATGGCGCGTCCTTTCTGCTGGCTGTGGGGTGGTGGGCTATGCGTTGCCTGATTCGCGGCTGCCGGCCGCCACGGGTGCGGCGGGTTCGGCCGTTGCCTTGGCTGATGCCGGGGCCTGGCTTTGCTCCGGTGCCGTGGTCTGTTCGGTGGCCGGCGGTGTGGTCTTGAGCTTGAAGCGCTTGGCGATGGAGGATCCGCCGCCGGCACGGTTCTTGTTGAAGATGTCGAAGCCGACGGCGAGCAGGAGCACCAGGCCCTTGATCAGCTGCTGGTAGTCGGTGCCGAGGCCGAGGATGGACATGCCGTTGTTAAGGACGCCCATGATGAGGCCGCCGATCATGGCTCCGGCCACCGTGCCGATGCCGCCCTGGACCGCTGCGCCGCCGATGAAGGCGGCGGCGATGGAGTCCAGTTCGAAGCCGGTGCCGCCGGCGGGCTGTGCCGAGTTCAGGCGCGCCGTGAAGATCAGGCCGGCCAGGGCTGCGAGGACACCCATGTTCACGAAGAGCCGGAAGGTCACAGCCTTGGTCTTGATGCCGGACAGCTCGGCGGCGTGCAGGTTCCCGCCGATGGCGTAGGTGTGCCGGCCGAAGATGCTGTTGTTCATCAGCGCGGAGTATGCGATGACCAGGGCGGCGAGGACGATCAGCACGATCGGGGTGCCGCGGTAGCTGGCGAGCAGGAACGTGATGACCAACATCAGCAGGGCAATGAACGCGGTCTTCGTGGCGAACCAGGCCATGGGCTCGTTTTCCAGGTTGAACCTGGTGCGGATGCGGCGTTCCTTGATGGCCTGGAGGAGCAGGGCGGCAGTGCCGCCGACGCCGAGGATCACGGTGAGCCACTCGAGCACGGAGGTGCCGCCCGAGATGTCCGGCAGGAACCCGCCGCCGAGGGCACGGAGCTCGTCCGGGAACGGGGTGATCTGCTGGTTTTTGAGGGTGATCAGGGTCAGGCCGCGGAAGATGAGCATGCCGGCCAGGGTGACGATGAAGGCAGGGATGCCGACGTAGGCGATCCAGTACCCCTGCCACGCGCCGACCAAAGCGCCGACGAGGAGGCAGGCCGGGATCGCTGCCCACCAGGCCCAGCCCCAGTGCACAATCATGACACCGGCGACGGCGCCGATGAACCCGGCGATGGACCCGACGGAGAGGTCGATGTGGCCGGCGATGATGACCATGACCATGCCGATGGCCAGAATGAGGATGTAGCTGTTCTGGACGACGAGGTTGCTGACGTTCTGCGGCTCGAGCAGGATCCCGTCGGTGAGGACTTGGAACAGCAGGACGATCAGGATCAGGGCGACGAAGATGCCGACCTGGCGGAGGCGGCTTGCAAGGAAGCCGAGGGATTCTCGTAGGGCGGACATCTGGTTATTCCTTCTCTTTGGTCATGTAGTGCATAAGGGTTTCCTGGGAGGCCTCGGCGATCGGGACTTCACCCGTGACGTGGCCGGCGGACAGGGTGTAGATCCGGTCGCAGATGCCCAGCAGCTCGGGGAGCTCAGAGGAGATCACAATGACGGCCTTACCCTGGGCGGCGAGCTCCGCGATGATCGTGTAGATCTCGAACTTGGCGCCGACGTCAATGCCCCGGGTGGGCTCGTCCAGGATCAGCACGTCCGGGTCGGAGAACATCCATTTGCTCAGCACCACCTTTTGCTGGTTGCCGCCGGAGAGCTTCCCGGTGATGGCCGCGACGGACGGGGCCTTGATGTTCATGCTCTTCCGGTAGCTGTTGGCCACCGTGGTTTCCTTGTTCTTGTCCACCCAGCCGCGCTTGGCGAGCTTGGGCAGGGCCGCCATGGAGATGTTCCGCTTGATGTCCTCGATCAGGTTCAGCCCGTAGTGCTTGCGGTCCTCGGTGGCGTAGGCGATGCCGTGGCGGATGGCCTCAGGGACGGTGGAGGTGTTGATTTCCTTGCCGTACTTGAACACTTTTCCGGACACTGCGCGGCCGTACGTGCGGCCGAAAACACTCATGGCCAGTTCGGTCCGGCCGGCCCCCATGAGGCCGGCGAGCCCCACCACTTCGCCCTTGCGGACGTTGAGGCTGGCATTGTGCACCACGGTGCGGCTGTGGTCCTGCGGGTGCTGGACCGTCCAGTCCTCGATGCGCAGGACTTCCTCGCCAATCTGCGGTTCCCGCTCGGGGTAGAGGCTGTCCAGGTCCCGGCCCACCATGCCGCGGATGATGCGTTCCTGGGTGATCTGGCCCTCGTCCACGCGCAGGGTTTCGATGGACCTGCCGTCGCGGATGATGGTGACGGCGTCCGCGACCTTGCGGATCTCGTTGAGTTTGTGGCTGATGATGATGCTGGTGACGCCCTGGCCCTTCAGGTGCAGGATCAGGTCCAGCAGGTGGTCGGAATCCTCGTCGTTCAGGGCTGCGGTGGGCTCGTCCAGGATCAGCAGCTTCACTTCCTTGGATAGCGCCTTGGCGATTTCTACGAGCTGCTGCTTGCCCACGCTGATGTGCTGGATCGGGGTGACCGGGTTTTCATCCAGGCCAACCCGGGCCAGCAGCTTGGCCGCTTCCAGGTTGGTCTTGCGCCAGTCGACCCAGCCGCGGGAAGCCAATTCGTTGCCCAGGAAGATGTTTTCCGCGATGGACAGGTACGGGCTCAGTGCCAGCTCCTGGTGGATGATCACGATGCCGCGCTTCTCGCTGTCGCTGATGGATGCGAAGTCGCACGGTTCGTTCTCGAAGAGGATGTCCCCCTCGAAGGTGTTGTGGGCGTACACGCCGGAGAGCACCTTCATCAGGGTGGACTTGCCTGCCCCGTTTTCGCCGCAGATCGCGTGGACCTCGCCGCGGTTCACATCCAGGGTGACGTCCTGGAGGGCCTTGACGCCGGGGAAGGTCTTGGTGATCCCGCGCATCTGAAGAATGGGTACGTTCATTGGTTAATTCCCGCTGATCTGTTCGATGAGCTGATCTGTCCGAGGGGCGGGGGTGCCTGCGGCTGCAGGCACCCCCGCATCACTGCTACTTAATGTCGGCGTCCGTGTAGTAACCGGAGTCGATGAGTTCCTGCTTGTAATTGTCCTTGGTGACGATCACGGACTTCAGCAGGAAGGCCGGGACCACCTTGACCTTGTTGTTGTAGGTTTCGGTGTCATTGGTCTCGGGCTGCTGGCCTTTCAGGACCGCGTCCACCATTTTCACGGCCTGCTCGCCGAGCTTGCGGGTGTCCTTGAAGATCGTGGAGTACTGCTCGCCGGCAACGATGGACTTCACCGAGCCCTTTTCCGCGTCCTGGCCGGTCACGACCGGCAGGGCGCCCTTGGAGTAACCGCCGGTGCTGGTCAACGCCGAGATGATGCCGATGGAGAGGCCGTCATAGGGCGACAGCACGCCGTCGAGCTTCTTGCCGGAACCGTAGGCGGCGGTGAGGATGTCTTCCATCCGCTTCTGGGCGGTTGCCGCCTGCCAGCGCAGGATGGCGGCCTGCTCAAACTTCGTCTGGCCGCTGGGCACCTTGAGGGTGCCGGCATCCAGGTACGGCTTCAGGGTGTCCATGGCGCCGGTCCAGAAGAAGTTGGCGTTGTTGTCGTCCGGGCTGCCCGCGAAGAGCTCCACGTTGAACGGGCCCTTGCCCTCGACCTTCTTGCCGGAGGCATCCACCAGGCCCAGCCCGGTCAGCAGCGACGTGGCCTGCTGGACGCCCACCTCATAGTTGTCAAAGGTGGTGTAGTAGTCCACATTCGGGGTGCCGTTGATCAGCCGGTCGTAGGCGATGACCTTGACGTTCTGTTCCTTGGCCTTGGCCAGGACATCCGTCAGCGTGGTGCCGTCAATGGCGGCGATGATCAGGGACTTCGCGCCCTTGGTCAGCATGTTCTCGATCTGCGAGACCTGGGTGGGGATGTCGTCGTTGGCGTACTGCAGGTCCGTCTTGTAACCGAGCTTGGTCAGGGACTCGGAGACGTTCTTGCCGTCCGCGATCCAGCGTTCCGACGTCTGCGTCGGCATGGAGATCCCCACCAGGGCACCGGCAGCGTCGGCGCTGCTGGAGCTGGTGGCGGCGCCGGGACGGCTGCCGCAGCCCGTTGCCCCCACCGTAACAGCCAGGACGACGGCGACGGCGCCCAGGAGTTTCTTGATTCTCACGTTATTCTCCTTCCGTGGCCTGGTTGGGCCACGAATCGGTGCTTGAGCGGAAAGCGTATGTACTTTCCGCCAGAGCCGGCCACTTGTGTCCGGCGTACCGAGGCCGTTCCGCAGGACCGGCGCCGGAGGCTGTTATCACCGGAGCGGAGACCCCGGCTGCCCCAACATCTCTGTTAGCGCTAACAATAATAGGCAATATTATCCCCGCCCCGGCTGTGAAGCAAGACACAGATTGATGACAATATGCGATGCCTGGCGGATGTGTTCGCGGGTGGCTGGACTGAAGTTCAACGCGCGTCGCCAGAGTAGGTATACTGGTCTACCTACTCTGTGTTGGAGGTACAACCGTGGCTTCATCCGAGGGCCGATCAATAAAGCGGCCTGCCCGTGCATCGCTGCTTGATGCTGCGGCGCGCCTTTTCTATGCTGACGGCGTTGCGGCCACGGGCATTGACTCCATCACCGCGGCGGCAGGCGTGGCCAAGAAGAGCCTGTACAACAACTTTGCTTCCAAGGCGGACCTCGTGGCGGCCTACCTCACTGCCCGGCATGAGGAATGGCTCGCCCTATACCGGGAGCGGGCCGCGGCAGCGGTTACTCCGGAGGACCGTGTCCTCGCGGTGTTCGACGCCTACATTGACCACGCCAACCTCGCCTATGAGCACGGTTTCCGGGGGTGCGGCCTGCTCAATGCGGCAGCGGAACTGCCGGCGGACGCTCCCGGCAGGCGGGCCGTACGGCAGCACAAGGAAGAAGTTGAGGCCCTCCTGCTCAAGCATCTGGCGGAACTGCAGCCGGAGCTGGGCGAGGCTGCGGGCACGGTGGCCCGGCATCTGGCGTTCGTGCTCGAGGGCTCCATGGCGAGGGCCGGGCTTGAAGGCGGGGACCGCTGCCTGCGCGATGCCCGGATGATCGCTGCCCGGATGCTGGAGGAGCTGTGAGGACGGCGCTCGGCCGACTGAACGGGCCCCTCCTGGGTGCGGTTTTTGTTGTGGGTGCGTCGGCGCTTTGGGGTACTACCGGAACCGTAGCCACGTTCGCGCCGTCGGTGAGTCCGCTGGCCATCGGCGCCGTGGCAATGGGCGTGGGTGGATTGCTGCAGGCGCTGTACGCGGTGCGGCCGATCGCCAGCCACTGGGGCAGCCTCCGCGGCCGGTGGCTGCTTGTCTCCCTGGGTGCTGCGGCGGTCGCCGTCTACCCTCTTGCCTTCTACAGTTCCATGCACCTCTCCGGTGTGGCGCTCGGCACGGTGGTTTCGATCGGCTCAGCCCCGCTTGCATCGGCTGTCATCGAGCGGCTGGCGGAGCGGAAGGTGCTGACCCGCCGCTGGATGCTCGGCGCGCTGATCGGGGTGGCGGGTGCCGGGCTCCTGTGTTTTGCCGGTGACAGTGCCGAACGCCCGGGCGCACTTGCCGAACCCTGGGCCGCCCCGGCGGGAATTGTTCTGGGGCTCGTGGCAGGTGCCACCTATGCGCTGTACTCGTGGGCCGCCCACCGCCTGATCAGCGGGGGAGTGCCATCCCGGGCCGCCATGGGTGCGGTATTCGGCCTCGGTGGAGTGCTCCTGATGCCAGTGCTCGCCGCGACCGGCCGGCCGCTGCTTGAGTCCTGGGGCAATTTCACGGTGGGAGCCTACATGGCGCTGGTCCCGATGTTCGCAGGCTACGTCCTGTTCGGCTGGGGATTGGCCCGCGTTCGCGCGAGCACCGCAACGGGCCTATCCCTCATGGAAACCGTTGTCGCTGCCGTGTTGGCGGTTGTGGTGGTGGGGGAGCGGCTGCCCGTGCTGGGATGGGTCGGGGTGGCCATGGTGCTGGCGAGCCTGTTCGTCCTGACGCCCCGCCCCGCCAGCGGGTAGGAATTTCAGGCTGCCTGCGAACGGTCAAAGCTGGCTATTTCGAGCCGGCGCGTGGCGCTAAAGGCGCTGACCCTCTCCGGCGAGCAAACGAAGAACTGCGGTTGCTCAACCGGTGCGAACGGAACAACAAGCCACCGGCCTCCGTAAAACTCGACATACGAGTCCGGAGGGCACCGTGCGTAAGCTTCTTCCCGTGTCATGGGTCTTTCCTTTCGATTGCACGATTTCTGCGTGATGTCCATGATTCCGAACCCGAGGGGCAGGGGTAACGCCGTTTTTTGACGGTTCCGGCTACCCTTTTGGACGGGCGGCCGTTGAGCCCTGCCAACGGCAAGCTTTCCCAAGCCGCAAAGAACAGCAGGGCCGGCGGATAAACCGCCGGCCCTGCCAAGATGCACAACCACCACATCACCAGTGATTCGCAGTCACCCGCGCGCCTGGCGCGCGGGGGGTTTCGGGGTCCGTGAAGGACTAGGAGCGCAGGAAGAACGTGGCCGCCGGCCGCTCGTCCTTGCCCACCTTTGCCAGCGCCAGGGCACCCTGCCGGAGGACAAGGTAGGAACCCGGGACGTCCACCGACTCGAAGGAGGTGCCGGCAGCGTCCGACAGGCCGCCCCGCTTCAGGAAGGCCGACGACGACCCCTCCGTAGTCGCTATGGTCACCGCTGATCCCTGTACCCGGAGGTAGCGGCCCTTGGCCAGGACCGGCTCGATGACCACGGAGTTCTTTTTGGCGTAGCCCGGTGCGATGCGGAACTGGGATGACCCCAGCGCGGGGGACGCGGCGGCGGTGACGGTGGCGCCGTCGTGCGCCAGGAACGTGCCCGGGCCCGAGGCGGGTTCCAGGCGCACCGGCAGTTCGCCGTCGCCCACGGGTACGCCGAAGTTCGGTGTGCCGTCCGCGTTCCAGTACAGCCGCTGTACCCGGGCGTGCCGGTTGGGGTCGTACAGCGGGTCGCCGACGATATTGCGGTAGGACCGGGCGTGGTACACCAGCACGTCGTTGCCGGCCTCGTCGACGGTGAAGGAATTGTGTCCCGGTCCGTACTGCTTCGAGCCCTCGGTGGTCACAAAGACGGGGACGGGTGTCTTGCGCCATGAGGTAGGGCTGAGCAGGTCGGCCGTGGCGTCAGCCGTCAGCAGGCCCATGCAGTAATTGGCATCGGTGGCACTGGCGGAGAAGGTCACGAAGATGCGGCCGTTCCGCTTGATCACCGCAGCGCCTTCGTTGACTTTGAAACCGCGCGTCTCCCAGTCCAGCGTGGGAACGGCAATACGGACGGGGGTGCTGGAGAGCGTCGACGGTGATGACATGGACGCGATGTACAGGCTGGAGTTCACGCCAGTGTCGCTCTGGGCCCACAGCAGGTAGCGCGTGCCCCCGTGCTCGAACGTGGTGGCATCCAGGGAGAAGGTGTCGGCGTGCGTGTACACGCGGACCGGCGGTCCCCACACGGCGGTGGTCGGATCGGCGTCGTCAGTGGAAATCACGTAGATCCGCACCCGGAAGACATCGCTGCTGTCGCCGGCGGCGAAGTAGATGTGCCATTGGCCGTCGAAGTGGTGCAGTTCGGGAGCCCAGATGTGGCCGCCCATGGTTCCGGAGGCGGGCCGGGTCCAGACCACCGCTTCCGAAGCGCTGCCGAGCCCCGCGATGGTGGGGGAGGACCGGACGATGATGCGGTTGTACTCGGGCACGGAACCGGTGAAGTAGTACCTACCGTCCGTGTGCTTCATGAGCCACGGGTCCGCCCGCTGCGGAACCACCGGGTTGATCAGCGGAGCCGAATCGGCGGCTGCGGCGGCGGGCGCCGACACCAGGGCCCCGCCTCCCGCCCCCGCGACGGCGAAGGCTGCGGCTGCGGCGGTTCCGGAGCCAAGGAAGGAACGGCGGGAGAAGCGGCGGTTGAGGGAATCATTCATGCTGAAAATGTCCTTTCGACGTACGGGCGTTGACGTGCGGGAGGTGCGGGACAGGTAAAGAGTCAGCCGGCTTTCCGGGCGAAGAGCCGCTGCAGCAGGATGAACACGAGGAGCAGGCCGCCGATGACGATCTTGGTCCACCAGGAGCTGAGGGTGCCGTCGTAGGCGATGAAGGTCTGGACAATCCCCAGCACCAGCACGCCGACGACGGAGCCCAGCACGTAGCCGGTGCCGCCGGTCAGCAGGGTGCCGCCGATAACCACGGCCGCGATGGCGTCGAGCTCCATGCCCTGGGCCGCCAGGCTGTAGCCGGAGAGGCTGTAGAAGGAGAACAGGATGCCGGCGATAGCTGAGCAGAGGCCACTGAGCGCGTAGACAAGGATCTTGGTGCTCTTCACCGGCAGGCCCATCAGCATGGCGGAGTGTTCGTTGCCGCCGATGGCGTAGACGGTCCGGCCGAAGCGGGTGTGGTGCAGGACGAAGAAGGCAATGGCCACGATGCCAAGGGCCAGGAGGACGCCCGGCGAGACGAAGAGGTCGCCCGGGAGCGGGATCTGGGCCTGCGCCATGCCGGTGAAGAACCCCTCGGTGACCGGGATGGAGTCGAGGCTGATGACGTAGCAGAGGCCGCGGGCCAGGAACATGCCCGCCAGGGTCACGATGAACGGCTGGATGTCGAAGTACTGGATGATCAGCCCCATCAGGAGCCCGAGGCCGCCGCCGATCAGGAGCACGAGGACGATGACGGCCCCTGCGCTCCAGCCCTGCTGCAGCAGTGTGGCGCTCACCATCATGGACAGTGCGACGACGGCCCCTACTGAGAGGTCGATGCCGCCGGTGAGGATCACGAAGGTCATGCCGACGGCGAGCACGATGAGGAAGGTGTTGTCGATGAAGAGGTTGAGGAAGACCTGGCCGGAGAGGAAACTCGGGTACATCCCCGCCCCCACGGCGAACATGGCGATGAACAGCCCCACCGTGGCCAGCGTCGGCGCGTAGCGGGCACCGCCGCGCAGGCGGTTGCGCGCCGGCGACGGCTTTTTGACGGTCAGGGGCGTAAGCGTGGACAGCGGGGACATTAGATGGCGACCTTTTCCTTTGCGGCGGGCTTGGGTGCTGCCTTGAGGCTGCTGAGCAGGTTCCGTGCCTTGGGCGCCTGCAGGAGGCAAACGGTGATGACCACCAGCGCCTTGAACACCAGGGTCACCTCCGGCGGGATCCCGAGGGTGTAGACGGTGGTGGTCAGTGTCTGGATGATGAAGGCCCCGACGACGGTTCCCACCAGGGTGTACCGCCCGCCTGCCAGTGACGTGCCGCCAATAACCACCGCCAGGATGGCGTCCATTTCGATATAGAGCCCGGCGTTGTTGGCGTCGGCCGCCGTGACATTGGAGCTGATCATCAGGCCGGCAACCGCGGCGCAGACGGCGCTGAAGACATAGACGATCCAGATGATGTTCCGCGACCGGAGCCCGGCGAGGCGGCTGGCGACAGGGTTGATGCCCACCGCCTCGATCAGGGTTCCCAGCGCGGTGCGGCGGGTGAGCACGGCGGCCAGGACGAACACGGCGGCGGTAATGAGGATGGAGATCGGCAGGGTGAACAGGTATCCCGCGCCGATGGATTTGTAGTGGTCGTTGGACACCGAGATGATCTGGCCGCCGGTGATGAGCTGGGCGATGCCGCGGCCCGCCGTCATGAGGACCAGCGTGGCGATAATCGGCTGCACGCCGATGGTGGACACCAGGAAACCGTTCCAGACTCCCAGGGCAAGGGCGGCGACGACGGCGATCAGGACCGCCGTGGCGGCCGTCACCGGGGATCCGGGGTCCGGGGAGGCGGCGATGTAGGCACACGAGGCGGCCCCTGCGATCGCCACCACAGCGCCGACCGACAGGTCGATGCCGCGGGTGGCGATGACAAGGGTCATGCCGAGCGCGATGAGGATGGTGGGTGCGCCGTTGCGCATGATGTCGATGAGGCTGCCGTAGAGGTGGCCGTCCTGCATCCGCAGGCCCAGGAAGTCGGGCCGGAAAACCTGGTTGAGCAGCAGTAGCGCTGCCAGGGCGATCACCGGCCACGCGAGGCGGTGTTTCAGAAGGGATTTCACTTGGTACCTCCGGCGATGACCGTCATGACGTCTTCCACGGAGACGCCGTCATTATTGATTTCGGCGACCATCGCCCTGTCCTTGATGACGGCGACGCGGTCGCTCACGCGCAGGACTTCCTCGAGTTCGGAGGAAATGAAGAGGATGGACATGCCGTCGGCCGCGAGCTGGCTGACGAGTTTCTGGATCTGGGTCTTGGCCCCGATGTCGATGCCGCGGGTGGGCTCGTCGAGGATCAGGAGTTCGGGATGCGTGACCAGCCAGCGGGCGAGGAGCACCTTCTGCTGGTTGCCGCCGCTGAGGTTCCGGATGAGTGCGTCCGGGTTTGCCGGGCGGATGTCAAGGGTCTTGATGTACTCGGCCACCAGCTCGTCCTGGACCTTGCGCGGAATACGGCGCGCCCAGCCTTTGCTGGCCTGCATGGCAAGCACCAGGTTGTCGCGGACGGTGAGGTCGCCGATGAGGCCTTCCTCCTTGCGGTCCTCCGAGCAGAATCCGATGCGCTTGTCGATGGCGGTGCGCGGGGAGCGGATTTTCTGGCCCGCACCCTTGATTTTGATGGAGCCTTCGTCGGCCTTGTCGGCGCCGAAGAAGAGCCGGGCAATTTCAGTCCGGCCAGCCCCGAGCAGGCCCGCCAGGCCTACGACCTCGCCCGGATGGATGGCCAGGTCCACGTTGGAAACCGAGCCCTTCCGGCCGAGGCTCCGGGCTTCGATGAAGGGGGTGTCGCCGGTGCCGGCGGCGGTGCGGGTGCGGGCGGGGGCCCGGTCCAGTTCGGCGAGGGCCTCCATGTCCTTGCCGATCATCTTGGAGATGAGGCTCATCCGGGAGAGGTCGCGGGTCAGGTACTCGCCCACGAGTTTGCCGTTGCGCAGGACCGTCATGCGGTCGGAAATCTCGTAGACCTGTTCAAGGAAGTGGGAGACGAAAAGGATGGCGACGCCCCGGTCGCGGAGGTCCCTGATGACACGGAAGAGCTGGCTGACCTCGTCGGCATCCAGGCTCGACGTCGGTTCATCCAGGATCAGGACCTTGGCGTTGATCTCCACGGACCGGGCGATGGCGATCAGCTGCTGGACCGCGATGGAATGCGTGGACAGCAGCGAGCCGGGATCGATATGGTCCAGCTGCAGCTCGGCCAGCACCTCCCTCGTCCGGGTCCGGACGCGCTTCCAATCGATGGAGCCACGGCGGCGCGGCTCGCGGCCCAGCAGGACGTTTTCCTCCACGGTGAGGTTGGGGCAGAGGTTGACTTCCTGGTAGACGGTGCTGATGCCGGCCGCCTGGGACTCCCCGGGGGAAGAGAACCGCTTCGGTTCGCCGAGCACCGTGATGGTGCCGGAGTCGATGGTGTACACGCCGGTCAGGGCCTTGATCAGCGTTGACTTTCCGGCACCGTTCTCACCCATCAGGGCGTGGACCTCACCTTGGAAGAGGCGGAAGTCGACGCCGTCGAGTGCCTTAACCCCTGGGAATCCAATAGCTATGCCGGTCATCTCGACGACCGGAACGATTTCGTTCATCCTCGTGTCTTTCCTGTGATTGGTGTGCCGTGCGGCGGCGGTGATCCGCCGCCGCACGGACGTTCAGGGGCGCCGCGGCTCAGTACGGGCGGCTGGCAAGAACCTGCTTGGCCTGCTCCTGCGTGAAGGTCGTCTCCTCGGTGACGACGCGTTCGGGCACGCTCTCGCCGGCGATGACCTTCTTCGCGAGGTCCATGAGCTGGTCACCGAGCATGGGGCTGCACTCGACGATGTAGTTGATCTTGCCGTTGCTCAGCGCGGTCATACCGTCCTTCACGGCGTCGATCGTGATGATCTTGATGTCCTTCCCGGGAACCTTGCCGGCGGCTTCGATCGCCTCGATGGCGCCAAGGCCCTCGTCGTCGTTGTGGGCGAACACGACGTCGATGTCAGCGTTGTTCTTGAGGAAGGCCTCCATGACCTGCTTGCCGCCGCTGCGGGTGAAGTCGCCGCTCTGCGAGGCCACGATCTTCAGCTTAGGGTCAGCCTTGATGGCTTCTGCGAAGCCTTCCTTCCGGTCATTCGCGGGGGCGGATCCGGTGGTCCCCTGGATTTCGACGATGTTGACGGTGTCGGTTGCTGACTTGGAGTCCTTGACCAGCCAGTCCCCGGCCTTCTTGCCTTCCTCAACGAAGTCGGAGCCGAGGAAGGTCTTGTACAGCGTCTTGTCCGAGGAGTCCACCGCACGGTCCGTCAGGATGACCGGAATCTTGGCGTTCTTGGCTTCCTTCAGCACTGTGTCCCAGCCCGACTCCACCACGGGGGAGAACGCGATGACATCGACCTTCTGCTGGATATAGGAGCGGATGGCCTTGATCTGGTTCTCCTGCTTCTGCTGGGCGTCGGAGAACTTCAGGTCGATGCCGGCCTTCTTGGCTGAGTCCTGGACCGACTTGGTGTTGGCGGTGCGCCAGCCGCTTTCGGCGCCCACCTGGGCGAAGCCCATGGTGATTTTGTCTCCGCCGGAGCCGCCGGCAGCGCTGCCGGCGCCTGCGGATCCACCGCAGGCAGTGAGGGTAAGCATTGATGCGGCGGCCACCGCAAGCAGGGATTTCTTAAACACAACATCCTCCCGGAAGCGTTAGTTACATGCAGGCGGGAGACTTCATACACCGCCATTGCTGCAAGTGAGCTGATGCGCTCTGCGAATCATTGTGAACGCTAACAATTAGGTCGTCAAGTAGGCGCAGTCACAATTTCGCGCGTGCCGCGCAAGGTCTGCCGAATTTTGAGAATGCCCTTTACAAGAGCGAAAAGATGTCGAATACTCAACTCCGGTCGGCACTTTGTTAGCGTTAACATCAGATCGTTTTCGAAACAGCAGTTTTCCTAACAGTTGTTTCCAAACAGCTGTTGTTTTGCGACTCAGCCCGTTCAAACCGGTCGCCGGCGAACCGTTCAATGGAGAAAGGCCATCCCTTCCATGCCATCAAAACCACCAAGTCCCGCCAAACGGACCTGCACCCTGGTGCTCACCGGGTCCCTGGCGGCCGCGCTGCTGACGCTGGCCCCCGCCCTGGGCGCCAATGCCGAGTCCGGCGAGAACCGGACCATCAGCATCAACGCCGCCGGGTCAGGGGCTTCGATCGACCCCACCATGTACGGAGCCTTCTACGAGGACATCAACCAGGGCGCCGACGGCGGCATCTACGCGGAGCTCGTCCAGAACAGGTCGTTTGAGTTCAACTCCGCCGACAACCGCACCTACACCCCGATGACCGCCTGGGAAACCCTGAAGCGGGGCAGCGACGGAACGGTCGCCGTCGTCGATGACAGCAACCGGCTGAACGAAAACAACCGGAACTACCTGCGGGTCGATGCCACCGCGGCCGGTGCGGGAAGCGGCGCCGGAGTGGGCGTGCGCAACAGCGGCTGGAACGCCGGGCAGAAGCTCGAGGCGAAGAAAAAGTACAACTACTCCGTGTGGGCACGCACCTCCAACCCGTCCGGTTCCACCCTCGCCGTGACGCTGGAGACGCCCGAAGGCACCCGCCTGGACATCGCCACCATCAAGGTCAAGGGTGACCGCTGGGCCAAGTACGAGGTGACCCTGTCACCCAAGGCCTCCACCGGCGCCGGCCGGCTCACCACCCTTGTCCAGGGCACCGGCACTGTCCGCCTCGACATGGTGTCGCTGTTTCCCCAGGACACCTGGAACGGCAGGGAAAACGGCCTCCGCAAGGACCTCGCCGAGAAGATCGATGACCTGCACCCCGGCTTCCTGCGCTTCCCCGGCGGCTGCATCGTCAACACCGGAAGCTACGACACCTACTCGGCGCCCAACTACGCGCGGGCCCGCACCTATCAGTGGAAAGACACCATCGGCCCGGTGGAGCAGCGCCCCGCGAACCGCAACTTCTGGGGCTACAACCAGACGTACGGCCTGGGCTACATGGAGTACTTCCAGTGGGCCGAGGATATGGGGGCCGTTCCGGTGCCGGTGGTTCCGGTCGGCGTGACCGGCTGCGGCGACACCAACAGGGCCCCGGACCAGGCAACGCTCGACCGCTACATCCAGGACACCCTGGACCTGATCGAGTTCGCGAACGGCGACGCCAGCACCGAGTGGGGTGCCAAGCGCATCGCCTACGGCCACCCGGCACCGTACAACCTCGACCGCATCTCGCTGGGCAACGAGGAGTACAAGCCGGAGTTCAAGCAGTACTTCACCCAGTTCTACAACGCCGTCCGCAAGGCCCACCCCGAGATCAAGATCATCGGCAACACCGGCCCCTTCAGCCAAGGCCCGGAATTCGACGATCTCGCCAGTTTCAACGCCCAGACAGGCGTGGACCTGGTGGACGAGCACTACTACAACACGCCGTCGTGGTTCCTGAACAACAACCACCGCTACGACTCCTACGACCGGAACAGCTACAAGGTGTTCCTCGGCGAATACGCGTCGCAGGGAAACAAGCCGGAGAACGCCTTGGCGGAAGCCTCCTACATGACCGGCCTGGAGCGGAACGCCGACGTGGTTAAGATGGCGTCCTACGCGCCGCTGATCGCCAACGAGGCCAACACGCAGTGGAGCCCGGACATGATGTTCTTCAACGGCACTTCCGTGCGGACCACTCCCAATTACGAGGTCCAGAAGCTGTTCATGAACAACGTCGGAAACCAGGTGGTGCCCAGCACGCAGGACAACCCGGCCTCCACCGTGGTGCCAATCTCCGGCAAAATCGGCCTGTCCACGTGGGCCACCTCCGCACGGTACGACGACGTCAAGGTCACCGGGGCGGACGGCGCCACACTCTTCAGCGACGACTTCTCCGGAACGGCGGCTGCTTGGACCGGCAACGGCACGGGGTCCTGGTCCATCAAGGACGGCGGCTACGTCCAGTCGAGCACCACGGCCCAGAACACCATGGTGACCGCAGGCAGCGCCGACTGGAGCAACTACACGCTGAGCACCAAGGCCACCAAGCTGGCCGGTTCGGAAGGCTTCCTCGTCTCCTTCGGGGTCAAGGACACCGGGAACTACTTCTGGTGGAACCTGGGCGGCTGGAACAACTCGAAGTCCGTCGTCGAGAAGGCCGTCAACGGCGGCAAGTCGAACGTCATCGAGAAGAACACCGTGATCGAGACCGGCCGTGAATACGACATCCGGATCGAGGTCTCCGGGCGGACGGCCAAGCTCTACCTGGACGACGTCCTGTGGGGCACAGTGGATGACACCCAGGCCGATCCCGTCTACTCAGTAGTTACGAAGGACTCGAAGTCCGGCGACACCATCGTGAAGGTGGTCAACACCTCCGCGGACAAGGCGCCGGTGGACATCAAGGTGGCAGGCGCGGCCAACATCAGCAGCTCTGCCGCGGTCACCACCCTCACCCAGACCGCCGACGGGCAGAACCTGGCCCCGGCCGCGAGCACCTTCGGCGGCGCGGGATCTGAATTCACGTATGAGTTCGAGCCCAAGTCCGTGACCTTCATCCGGCTGGCGGACACCGGCACACGCAAGTAGGCAACACACCGAAGCCTTGGCTTTGACCGGGAAGGCCCGGCTGGATCACGCAGCCGGGCCTTCCCCTTGGGCGTCCCTTATGCAGACCATTCCTGAGGGATCCAGTGACGAATCACGTTTCCAGACGCAATATCGTTCGGCTCGGAGCAGCCACCGTTGCTCGGCCCTGGCTACCTCGGGCAGTACGTCGACGGCGCCACCCGGGAAATTGCCGACCAGTCCCTGCGGGACCTCCTGGTCAGCGGCGCGCAGGCGCTGGTGGCCAGGCTGAACGCCTGAGCCGGCCAGTCCGACGTCGTCCGTTCCGATTTGTTCCATTCCCACCGCGTTATTCCCAGCAGCGGCCTCCGGGCCGCCCGAACGAAAGTGTCTCAATGCTCCCTACAGACCCACGGGCCCGCACGGGCCCGGCCATGACGACGGCGGCCGCGCTGGCCGCTTCGGCTGCCCTGGCGCTCGGCGGCCTCGTCGCAGCGGCGCCGGCCCATTCCGCCGTCGATGACGGGCTGGTCCTCAAGTACAACCTGACCGAAGCCGCCGGATCCGTGGCGGAGGACAGCTCCGGCAACGGCCGCAACGGAACCATCAGCGGTGACGCCACCAGGCTGGGCGGCGAGGGCCTCCAGCTCGGCGGCACGGACGCCCACGTCCGGCTCCCTAATGACGTCATGCGCGGGCTCGATTCCATCACGGTATCCACGGACGTAAAGATCGCGGCCGACCAGGGCTCCCCCTACTTCATCTGGGGCCTCGGAAACACCGCCAACGGCACCGGAAACGGCTACCTCTTCACCACGGGCAACTCCTACCGGACCTCCATCGCCACCGGCAACTGGGCCACCGAGCAGACCACCAGCGCCAACCGTGACCTGGCGCGCGGTGCCTGGAAAACCATCACCTACACCCTGAGCGGCGGGACCGCCGTCCTCTACGAGGACGGCACCGAGGTCGCCCGCAAGACGGGCGTCACCGTCACGCCCGGAAGCATTGGGGGCGGAACGACGACGGCGAACTACCTCGGGCGGTCCGTCTACAGCGGGGACAAGTACCTCAAGGGCCAGGTCCGCGACTTCCGCATCTACAACCGTGCACTCTCAGCCGGCGAGGTGCGGGAGCTCGGGTACGTTTCCCCGGAACAGCGCGTTGCCCTCGACCTGCAGGACCTGTCGCTGGGGGACACCTCGGCAGTGACGGCCAACCTAAAGCTGCCGGCCACCGGGCCCAACGGCTCGGCCTACACCTGGTCATCCTCGGACCCGGCCACGGTTTCCGCCCAAGGAGCGGTCACCCGCCCTGCCAACGGAACCGGCGATGCCACCGTGACGCTGACCGCCACGGCCAGCTCAGGTGAGGCATCGGCGTCGAAAACGTTCACCGTCACGGTGCCGGAGGACATCAGCGACGACCAGAAGGTCGCTGAGGCCGCCGCAGCGCTGACCGTGTGGGATGCCGACGCGATCCGGGGGAACATCACCCTTCCCACGGCGGGGCTGTATGGCACCGCCGTGGAATGGAAGTCGAACGACGACGCCGTCATCACCTCCACCGGCGAGGTCACCCGGCCCGCCTACGGCAGCAAGTCCGCCGAGCTCAACCTGCAGGCAACCGTCGCCCTGGGCAAGGCCAAGACCAAGAAGAAGTTCCGCGTCACGGTGCTGCCGCTGCCCAAGGCCGAGGCCAAGGAGGGCTACGCCTTCGCGTACTTCACCGGCAACGATCTCGCCGGCGAGAACATCTACATGGCCGCCAGCCGCGGTAATGACGCACTCAAGTGGGACGAACTGAACGGCGGAAACCCCGTCCTCAAGTCCGGCCTCGGCACCAAGGGCCTGCGCGATCCGTTCATCATCCGCTCCCCGGAAGGCGACAAGTTCTACATGATCGCCACGGACCTCTCCATCGGCAGCGGCACCAGCTGGGACTCCTCGCAGCGCCAGGGCAGCAAGTACATCGAGGTCTGGGAATCGACCGACCTGGTGAACTGGTCGGCGCAGCGGCACGTGAAGGTCTCGCCGGACACCGCGGGCAACACCTGGGCTCCGGAAGCCCACTATGACGAGAAGATCGGCGCCTACGTCGTGTACTGGGCCTCCAAGCTCTACGCCGACAACGATCCCAACCACACCGGCGGCACCTACAACAAGATGATGTACTCCACCACCCGGGACTTCCGGAGATTCACCGAGGCAAAGGTGTGGAATGACCCGGGCAACTCGGTGATTGACTCCACCGTCATCAAGGACGGCGACACCTACTACCGGTTCACCAAGGACGAAGGGCAGGTCTCCGGCTGCCTGGACATCATGCAGGAAAAGTCGAGCGACCTGCTTGCCATCGACGTGCCCGCCACGAACCCGCGCAACTGGACGCTGATGGCCAACTGCATCGGCAAGAAGGCCGGAACGGGCGGGGTGGAAGGGCCCACCATCTTCAAGTCGAACACCGAGCAGAAGTACTACCTGTTCGTCGATGAGTTCGGCGGCCGCGGCTACATTCCGCTGGAAAGCACCAGCCTGGAAAACCCGGACTGGAAGCTGTCCACCAACTACGAGCTTCCTCGCGCCCCGCGTCATGGCACTGTCCTGCCGGTGACCAAGACGGAGCTGGAACGCCTGCACAGCCAGCTGTGATGTAGCGCTTCTTCGCTAAAACCAGGGCGCTCCGCCGGTACCGGCGGAGCGCCTGCTCCTTACTACGCCAAGTGGCGGAGAGCCGCTGACCAGCGGCCAAATCCCGGGACGGCCTAGAATCCTTCTAGTGGATTCTGCCCGCCCTCACACCTGGAGTTCCAATGATCCGGAAGGCTGTTGCCGGAGATTCTGCCGCGCTGGCCGGTCTGGCGGCGGCGACTTTCCCGCTCGCTTGCCCGCCCGGCTCCTCGCCTGAGGACATCCAGCTCCACCTCAAGCGGACGCTTAGCGAGGAGCGGTTCGCGGAGTACCTCGCCGACAGCAAAATTGTCATCCTGGTGCTGGAGCAGGACGGCAGGCTCGACGGGTACACGCTGCTGGTCGACCGGCGGTCAGCGGACCCCGATGTGCTCCGCGCCCTCGGCGCAAAGCGCTCAGTCGAGTTGAGCAAGTGCTACGTGCACCCGGACCACCACGGGCGGGGTGCGGCAGCCACGCTCATGCGGGCCTCTTTGGATTGGGCCGCGGACCAGGGTGCAGCAAGCGTCTGGCTCGGCGTCAACAGCCAGAACGCCAAGGCCATCCGCTTCTATGAGAAGTCAGGCTTCACCAGGGTGGGGGCGAAGTCATTCACCTTGGGCGACTCCGTGGAGAGCGACTTCATTCTGGAGCACACTCTCCCGCAGAAGGGCTGATAGCGGCCCGCCTCTTCGGAAAGGAGGCGCGGAGCTGCTGCCGCAAGGTCAGCCGGCTGCTCCGGACCACCACAATCACCGCAAGCAATCCGGTCAGCAGCACGACGGCGCCGCCGGCGGCCACTGACCAGCGGGCACCGAACGTGCTGCCCAGCCAGCCCATCAGCGGGGCTCCCAGGGCGGTTCCGCCCTGCAGTGTTGCCAGATACAGGGCCAGCACCCGGCCCCTGAACTGTGGCTCCACCGAGAGCTGGATGCTCGTGTTGCAGCTGTTCAGGAAGGTCATCGAGGCTAGTCCGACCGGAACCAGGATGGCGGCGTAAAGCCAGAACGACGGCGAAACGCTGCCGACCAGCGTGAAGAAACCCAGGCCCAGCGCACCGCCGAGCAGGAAACGCAGCCGTGGGAGGGATCTGCGGGCCGCCAGCAGGGCTCCGGCCAGTGTCCCGACAGCCATGATGGAGCCCAGGAGTCCGAATTCGCCGGGCCCCATGCCGAATTCCGCTGTGGACATCAGTGCGTTGGTGATGGGGAAATTCATGCCAAAGGCCCCCAGGATGCCCACCAGGACAAGGATCAGCACCAGATCCGGACGCTGGCGCACATAGCCCAGTCCCTCGGCGACCTGGTGCTTGCCGCGGATTACCGGCGTGGTCTGCGCCTGCCCTGCTACGCGGATCCGGGCCAGAGAGACCAGGACGGCGGCGAAGCTGGCGGCGTTAAGCAGGAAAACGGGTCCGGTGCCAACCCAAGCGATGAGAACTCCGGCGATTGCGGGTCCCGTCAGCCGGGCAGTGTTGAAGGAAGCGGAGTTGAGGGACACCGCATTGGCGATATCGTCCTGTCCCACGAGTTCTGAGACGAAGGCCTGGCGTGCCGGCCCGTCAATGGCGCTGGCCAGTCCGAGGCAGAGGGCGGCGGCGTACACCTGCCACAGCTGCGCCGCGCCGGTCACCACCAGGAGCCCGACGGCCAACCCGCACAGACCCATGGCTGACTGCGTCCACAGCAGGATCACGCGCTTCCGGTGCCGGTCCGCCAGGACTCCGGCGTAAGGGCCAAGCAGGAGCATGGGGAGGAACTGCAGGGCCGTGGTGATGCCGACGGCGGTGCCGGAATGGTCCGTGAGGACGGTCAGCACCAGCCAGTCCTGGGCCACCCTCTGCATCCAGGTGCCGATGTTGGAGACCAGGGCTCCGCCGGCCCACAACCGGTAGTTGGGGTTCTGCAGTGCCCGGAAGGTGGCGCTCATCGGGCGCTCATCTCCTGCATGATGTGCGCGGCCCGGCTGAGGGTCAGCCTGTCTTCCGGGCTCAGGCCCGCGACCCGTTGCGCCAGCCAGGCGGTGCGCTGTTCCCGCGCCTCTTCCAGGACGTCCACGCCGGCAGGCGTGATGCCCACCTGGACCTGGCGGCCGTCCTCCGGATGCGCTGACCGGGACACAAAGCCCAGCTCTGCCAGGGCGTTCACGATCCGGGTCATCGACGGCGCCTGCACATGTTCCCGCTCCGCAAGTTCCCGCGGGGTGCGCGGGCCGTCGCTGTGGAGCTGGGCCAGCACGGTGTACTGGCCCGGGGTGATGATGTCGCCGGTGGCCTCCACGCGGAGCCGGCGGGAAGTGCGCATCACGGCAGTCCGCAGGTCGATCGCCAGGATGTCCGGCCTGATGGATTGAGGGGTTTCTTGGTGTGCCGCTCCGGTCGCAGGCATTGAGGAAGTGCGCCTCCTGATAGTTAGCAACGCTAATTAGCTCGTCTAACCATTATCCACCGAGCCTGTCCGGCCAGCAACCGATGCCGGGTGATTGTGATCTATTTCCCCTTCGGGGCCGCCGTGCTTGAGCGGACCACCAGGTCGGTGGGCACGAGAGTGACGCCGGGTTCGGTGGTGTTGGTGCGGATCTGCTGCAGGACGTTGTCCACGCACCGGTTGCCGACGTCGGCGAAGTTCTGGTGGACCGTGGTGAGCGGGGGAGCGTAGGAGGAGGCTTCGGGGACGTCGTCGAAGCCGACCAGGCTGATGTCCCCGGGGACGGACAGGCCCTTTTCGCGGAACGCCCGGAGCAGGCCGAGGGCCATGTGGTCGTTCGCGGCAAACACTGCCGTGCAGCCTCGTTCGCCGGCCAGCCGGAGCCCGGCCTCGTAGCCCGAGTCCGCTGACCAATCACCGCGGAGCACCGGCGGAACGGGCCTGCCCGCGTCGGTGAGGGTGGTGCGCCACGCGGCGGCGCGGCGTTCACTGGCGAAGGACTCTTGGGGGCCGGCGACGTGCCAGACGGTCTCGTGGCCGAGGTCCAGGAGGTGCTTGACGGCTTTGCGTGCGCCGTCGGCCTGGTCGGTATCCACCACGCTGTATTGCTCGCCGGCGTCGGAATCGACCACGACCACCTTCACGCCCGGAGGCAGTGTCACGGTCGCTGCATCCAGGAGGTGGACCTCCATGATGGCGATTACGGCGTCAACGGCGAGTTCACCCATCCTTGAGAACGCCCCCTGGATCCCGGCCTGTGTTGGTGCGGTCACCGGGATCAGCGTGATGGCGAAATCCTGCCGGGCCGCATGCAGTGCGATGGCCTCAAGCGTCCGCATGTTGCCCAGCGAGGACAGCGAGAACGTGATCACTCCGATGGTCCGGAAACTGCCCCGCTTAAGCGCCCGGGCCGCACTGTTCGGCCGGTACCCGAGTTCGTTCATTGCCGCAATTACCTGGCGCCGCGTGCTCTCGATGACGTCAGGGCTCCCGTTGGACACTCGGGAAACGGTCTGCGACGAGACTCCGGCGAGCTTGGCGACGTCGGCCATGGACACCTGCTGCTTGCGCCGCGGCACGCCGCCGGCGGCTTCCTCCACGGAGGGCATATTGCGGACCGGGGGTTGACCGGATTCGTGCTCCATGTCACCATCGTACCAATCATGTTTGCGCAAACATTCACAAAACATCACATTCATGTTTGCGTAAACAGGACACGTTCGGTCGCCAGCCAGGTGACGCAGCCCAAAAGAGGACCTTCCATGACAATGACGTCCCCGCAAGTCGCAGCGCGAGCCGGAGCGGCCGCCCCGGCAGGCAACACAAGCCGCCGCGCCAGCCGCCGTTCGTGGGCCGGCTGGTGGTTCATCGGCCCCTTCATGGCCGTGTTCGCCCTGGTTTTCCTGGCCCCGATCGCGTATTCCATCTACCTGAGCGTCTTCCGCAACCAGCTCATCGGCGGCACCGCGTTCGTGGGCCTGGACAACTACGCCCGGGCGTTGGGGGACGCGCAGTTCTGGTCCGCGCTGGGACGGGTTTCGCTGTTCCTGGCGGTCCAGGTGCCGGTCATGCTGATGATCGCGCTCGTTGTGGCCCTCGCCCTGGACAGTGGCAGGCTCTACGGGAAGTCGTTCTTCCGGATCTCGATCTTCCTGCCCTATGCCGTACCCGCCGTCGTCGCCACACTCATGTGGGGTTTCATGTACGGCACCCGATTCGGGCTGGTGGGAAATATCAACCAGGCCTTCGGCCTGAACCTCCCCAGCCCGCTCTCCTCGGAACTGGTGCTGGCCGCAATTGGAAACATCGTCACGTGGGAGTTCATCGGCTACAACATGCTGATCTTCTACTCCGCGCTGACCGTCATCCCCAAGTCCCTCTACGAGGCCGCGGAGATCGACGGCGCCGGCCAGCTGAGGGTCATCGCCGCGATCAAGCTGCCGGCCATCCGCGGCGCCATCGTGGTCGCCTCCATCTTCTCCGTGATCGGCAGCTTCCAGCTCTTCAATGAGCCCAGCATCCTCAAGAGCCTCTCACCCAACACCATCTCGACCTACTTCACGCCCAACCTGTATGCCTTCTCCCTGTCCTTCTCCGGGCAGCAGTACAACTACTCCGCCACGGTGGCGATCATCATGGGGCTGATCACCATGGCCATTGCCTATGCCGTCCAGGTCCGCGGCATGCGAAAGGAGCGCTGACCATGAGCGTTCAGACAACCGCCCGCCCCGGCAGTACCGGCGCAGGAACGTCGTCCCCGCCGAAACTGCGCACCCCGCGCCTGCGTTCCCCACGCACGGCCGGGTCCCGCCGCTCGCGCCGCAGCCTGGCACTGACTCTCCTGATGGGCCTTGTCCTGCTCTACAGCCTGGCCCCGCTGTTCTGGCTGCTGGTCAACGCCACCAAGACGCAGGACGGCCTGCTCAACTCCTTTGGCCTCTGGTTTGACGGCGATTTTGCCCTCTGGGACAACATCGCCCGGACAGCAACCTACGACGGCGGGATCTTCCTTCGCTGGTTCGCCAACACAGTCCTCTACGTCGTGCTTGGCGCTGGCGGCGCCACTTTCCTCGCCGTCCTGGGCGGCTACGCGCTGGCCAAGTTCGATTTCCCTGGCCGGAAGGCCGTGTTCGCTGTCGTCATCGGAGCGGTGGCCATTCCGGGCACGGCACTTGCGGTCCCCACGTTCCTCATGTTCAGCCAGATGGGCCTCACCAACACCCCCTGGGCCGTGATCATCCCCTCGCTCATCTCGCCCTTCGGCCTGTACCTCATGTGGACCTTCGCCACCGAGGCCGTCCCCACCGAGATCATGGAGTCCGCCCGGATTGACGGCGCCAGCGAGGCACGCACCTTCTTCCAGGTCTGCCTTCCGCTGCTGACCCCGGGCATCGTCACCGTGCTGCTCTTCACCATGGTGGCCACCTGGAACAACTACTTCCTGCCGCTGATCATGCTGAAGAACCCGGACTGGTACCCCCTCACCCTGGGCCTGAACGCCTGGAACGCGCAGGCCGGCACCGCCGGCGGGGAAGCCATCTTCAACCTTGTCATCACCGGTTCCCTGCTCACCATCCTGCCGCTGATCGCAGCGTTCCTGCTGCTCCAGCGCTACTGGCAGTCCGGCCTTTCCGCCGGAAGCGTCAAAGAATAACGCCCCGTCCACCCTCACCAACAACGCAGTTAGAAGGAAGACATGATCAAGACCCTGACCCGCCGCGGCCTGCTGCAGACTTCCGCCGTCGCCGCCGCACTCGCCCTGGGGCTCACCGCCTGCGGAGGCGGCGGCAACGCGGCGCCGCAGCAAACGGTCGACAGCGACGCCGTCGAAGCCGCCCTCCAAAAAGGCGGCAAGCTGACGGTGTGGGCCTGGGACCAGTCGCTGAAGAAAGTCGCCGAGGGCTTCGAGGCCAAGTACCCCAACGTGGACGTCAACCTGGTCAACGCAGGCACCGGCAACGACCAGTACACCGCCCTGCAGAACGCGATCTCCGCCGGCTCCGGCGTACCCGATGTGGCGCAGATCGAGTACTACGCACTTCCGCAGTTTGCGCTCAGCAAGTCGCTGGCGGACCTCGGCCAGTTCGGCGCAGCAGACCTCGACGGCACCTTCACGGCCGGCCCGTGGTCCTCGGTGCAGGCGCAGGGAGGCGTCTACGGACTTCCTATGGACTCCGGCCCCATGGCCCTGTTCTACAACAAGCAACTCTTCGATAAGCACGGCATCGCAGTGCCCACCACCTGGGATGAATTCCTCGAGGCCGGGCGTGCGCTGAAGAAAGCCGACCCCAAGGCCTACATCGCCAACGACACCGGCGACGCCGGGTTCGCCACCAGCCTGATCTGGCAGGCCGGCGGCAAACCGTACCAGGTGGATGGCACCAACGTCGGCGTAAACTTCTCCGACGAAGGCTCCGCCAAGTTCGCCGAGACCTGGCAAAAGCTCATTGACGAGAACCTCCTGGCCCCCATCAGCTCCTGGAGCGACGAGTGGTACAAGGGCCTCGGCAACGGCACCATCGCCACCCTTTCCACCGGCGCCTGGATGCCCGGAAACCTGGTCTCCGGCGTTGCCGACGGGGCCGGCAAATGGCGGGTCGCACCGCTGCCGCAGTGGGAGAAGGGCGCCAACAGCAGCGCCGAAAACGGCGGCAGCTCGCTGGCCATCCCGGCGGCCAGCAGCCAGGCAGCGCTGGCCTACGGCTTCCTGAAGTACTCCAACGTTGACGAGGAAGGCGTCCAGGCCAGGATCGACGGCGGCGCGTTCCCCGCCACCTCAAAGGACCTCGCGTCGGAGAAATTCCAGAACACCGAGTTCAAGTACTTCGGCGGCCAAAAGGCCAACCAGATCTTCGCCGAATCGGCGAAGAATGTTCCCGCCGGCTGGTCCTACCTGCCGTTCCAGGTCTACGCCAACAGCATCTTCAACGACACCGCCGGCCAGGCCTACGTCTCCGGGACCACGCTCAAGGACGGCCTGACTGCATGGCAGAAAGCCTCGGTCAAGTACGGCACCGAGCAGGGGTTCACGGTTAAGGAATAGCAGCCGCAGCCACGTCCATCTCCGCGGACGCGCCAGCCAGCCCGGCGCGTCCGCGGCCACCCAACCGCGCCCAAAAAGAGGAACTCCATGACCCACACCACCCACCACCGCTGGCTGCGCTGGCCGTCCCCGGACACCAGGAGGCTGGCCTTCGGTGCCGACTATAACCCTGAGCAGTGGCCCCGCGAGGTCTGGGCAGAGGACGTGCGGCTCATGCGGGAGGCCGGGGTCAACATCGTTTCCCTGGCCATCTTCTCGTGGGCCCGCATCCAGCCCTCACGGGATGCCTGGAACTTTGCCTGGCTCGATGACATCATCGGCCTGCTCCACGCCAACGGCATTGCCGTGGACCTCGCCACCGCCACTGCCTCCCCGCCGCCGTGGCTTGCGGCCGAGCACCCGGAAATCCTGCCGGTCACCCCGAACGGCGAAACCCTCTGGCCGGGAGGCCGGCAGCACTGGCGGCCCACGTCGCCGGTGTTCCGCGAGCACGCGCTGGAGCTGGTGCGCGCCATGGCCGAGCGCTACAAGGACCACCCTGCCGTCTGCGCCTGGCACGTTTCCAACGAGCTCGGCTGCCACAACATCTATGACTATTCCGACGACGCCGCGGCCGCCTTCCGCCGCTGGCTCCAGGACCGCTACGGCACCCTTGAGGAGCTGAACACCGCCTGGGGGACCGACTTCTGGTCCCAGCGCTACGCGGACTGGAACCACATCCTCCCGCCGCGCAAGGCGGCGTCCTACCCGAACCCCACCCAGCAGCTGGACTTCAAGCGCTTCTCTTCGGACTCGCTGCGGGATTACCTCCGCGCCGAACGCGACATCCTCAACAACATCACCCCGGATATCCCCGTCACCACCAATTTCATGGTGATGGGGGAGACCAAGGGGATGGACTACGCTGCCTGGGCCGCCGACGTCGATTTCGTCTCCAACGACCACTACGTGGTCCCGGGGCCGCAGGACCATGACGAATTGTCCTTCTCCGCGAACCTGACCGGCAACATCGCCGGCGGCAACCCCTGGTTCCTCATGGAGCACTCCACCAGCGCCGTCAATTGGCAGCCCGTGAACACGCCCAAGAAACCCGGGGCCCTCGCCCGGGACTCGCTCACCCACGTTGCCCACGGCGCAGACGCGGTCTGCTTCTTCCAGTGGAGGCAGTCGCGTGCGGGGGCAGAGAAATACCACTCCGCCATGGTTTCGCACGCCGGCAGTGACAGCAGGCTCTTCCGCGACGTGACCGCGCTGGGACGCACGCTGGGTGAACTCGCGCCGATCACCGGCAGCCGGCGTGAGCCGGCACGGGCCGCGATCCTCTTCGACTGGGACTCCTGGTGGGCCAGCGAGCTGGACTCCCATCCCAGTGACCGGCTCCGCTACCGGCAGGAGGCACTCGATTGGTACTCGGCGTTCCTGGCCACCGGCATCCGGGCCGATGTCCTCCCGGCGGCAGCTTCCCTTGAGGGCTACCAACTGGTGATCGCACCGGTCCTGCACGTGGTGCCGGCGGAGCTGCGCTCACGCCTGACCGCGTTCGTCGAGGCAGGCGGGCACCTGGTGACCACCTACTTCTCGGGAATCGTGGACCAGAACGACCACGTGTGGCTCGGGGGATATCCCGGCGCTCTCGGAGAGCTGCTGGGGATCCGGGTGGAAGAGTTCGGGCCTCTGGCCCCCGGGGAAGAAGCCACGCTCGACGACGGGTCAACCGGCACGCTGTGGGCGGACCGGGTGGCCGCCACCTCGGGCGAGACGAAGGTCCTGCGCCGGTTCACCTCCGGTGACCACGCCGGCGAGCCGGCCGTAACCCGGCGCATCGTGGGCAGCGGATCCGCGGGCTACGTGGCGACGCGGCTCGGACCGGCCGGCCTGGTGCCTGTCCTGCGGGAATTCGCAGGCCTGGCCGGCGTCGGGTCTGAACTGCCCGCGGAACTGTGCGGCGCCGTCGAACTCGCCGTCCGCGCAGGGGAGGACGGACGCTTCCTTTTCCTGATCAACAGAACGGACCAGGCCGTCGATATCTCGGCGGTCCCCGGGGCCGTGCTCGCGGGCACCGGGCCGGGCGCCGGTACCGCCAAGCTCGCCGCCCGCGGCGTGGCCGTCCTCAAAAGCCCCAAATAAAGCAGCAGTCCCCAGAGATCAGCAGCATCACCGCACCGAAGGGAATTCAATGACGAACAGATCCAGACGGCCCTGGGCCGTGACCGCCGCCGGCATCACCGCGGCGGTCTTCTCCGCAGGGCTCGTGGCCGGACCCGCGCCCGCCGCCCCGGCGGCCGATGAACCCGTTCCGGCCGGCGCCGTGACCGTGCGGCCGGACCCCTCCTACCAGGGTGACGCCTTCGAAGGGTGGGGCACCAGCCTGGTCTGGTTCGCCAACGCCACCGGCGGCTATCCGGATGAAATCCGCAACAAGCTTGCTGACATGGTCTTCGGTGACGAGGGGCTGAACCTCAACATCGCGCGGTACAACATCGGCGGCGGAAACGCGCCGGATGTGAAGGACTACCTCCGGGCGGGAGGCGCGGTTGAAGGTTGGTGGAAGGCGCCCGAGGGCACCACCCGACAGGACAAGGACTGGTGGGATCCGGAAAATCCGGACCACTGGAACCTCGACGCCGACCAGACGCAGCGCTGGTGGGTGGACCGGATCAAGAACGACATCACGCACTGGGAAGCCTTCAGCAACTCCCCGCCGTGGTTCCAGACTGTCAGCGGATACGTTTCGGGCGGCTTCAACTCCTCGCAGGACCAGCTGCGGACCGAGAGCGTCGACGACTTCTCCTCCTACCTGGTGGGCGCCGTCAAGCAGCTGGAAAAAGCGCACGGCATCAAGATCGACACCATCGACCCCATGAACGAACCGAACACCCCGTACTGGGGAACCAACCTGAACTCGGCAGGCCAGCCCGTCGGTGGCCGGCAGGAAGGCGCCCACATGGGCCCCGAACTGCAGCAGAAGGTGGTCCAGTCCCTGGCCAAGGCACTGGCCAGTGCCGACACCGGCGCCGTCATCAGCGCCATGGACGAGACCAACCCCTCGACGTTCGCCAGCAACTGGAACAGCTATTCCGCCGACGCCAAGGCAAACGTCGGGCAGCTCAACGTCCACACCTACGGAACCGGGCAGCGGACAGCAGTCCGGGACATCGCCAAGGGCGAGGACAAGCCGCTGTGGATGAGCGAAACCGGCGGCTCCTGGCTGGACGGGCAGAACTTCACCAGCATGCAGCCCGGCCTCGGCCTGGCCCAGCACATGGTCAACGACCTCCGCGAGCTCGAGCCCGAGGCCTGGGTGTTCTGGCAGCCCGTTGAGGACTACAACAACATGAAGCCCGGCGGCGAAAGTGCCATTGGCTCCAACTGGGGCGAGATCCAGCTGCCTTTCGACTGCGGTGCCGGGGACAACCTCGAAACCTGCCCGATCTACACGAACACCAAGTACGACACCGCGCGGAACTTCACGCACTACATCAAGCCCGGGGACCGCCTGGTCAAGGTGGACGACATGAACAGCGCGGCCGCCGTCTCCGGTTCCGGAGCCACCGTGGTGCACGTGAACGACAGCAAGCAGCAGCGCAAGGTTGCCCTGGACCTCTCCGGGTTCGGTGCAATCCAGGGGAATGCCACCGTGACGCCGGTGACCAGCGACGCCTCGGGCGCGCTGGTGCAGGGCGAGCCGGTCGCCGTCGGAAAGGACCGCACGGCGGTCCTCACGGTAGCGGCCGAATCCGTCACGACCTTCCTCGTCAATGGTGTGCACGGCGTGGCCAAGGACGCCGCGCTGGTTCAGGCGGACCACGTCTACCGCCTGCAGGGAGTGGAAAGCGGCAAGTCCCTCACCCAGGGAACCGGCGGCACCGCCGTCATCCGTTCCGGCGCAGGCGCCGACCAGCAGTGGAACCTCCGCCGCCTCAGCGGCGAGAACAGCAACCGTGCCCGCTACGCGATTGAAACGCCCGACGGCGGGCGGCAGCTCGCCGTCGTCGACGGAACGCCCCGGCTGGCTCCGGCAGAGCCGACGCCGGCTGACGCCTCCCAGTGGACCATGTCAACTACCGGCGACGGCACCTACACGTTCGTCAACGCGGCAACCGGCAGGCTCCTCGAAGTTGGAGGGCACGCCACCGCGGACGGATCCCCGGTGACCCTGTGGACGGCCAACTCCGGCGAGAACCAGCGCTGGCGGGTGATCGACGAAACTGTCCAGGGATTCCAAAACGTCAAGGCTTTCACCGTGCCCGGGACCGCTCCGCAGCTGCCCGCCACGGTGGTCCCCGTCTACCGCGACGGTGCCCGGGGCGAACTTCCGGTGACCTGGACCATGCCGCCGGAGAACCGGTGGAGCACACCCGGAACCGTTGACGTGCGCGGAACCGCGACCGACGTCCTGGGTGCTGCGCATCCGGTGACGGCCAAAGTCACGGTGGACAGGCTTGTCTCGACGCTTCCGGCCCGGGCCAAGACCTATGCAGGCGGAACACCCGTGCTGCCTGCCACCGTGACAGCGGTGACTGCAGGCGGCAGCGAAGTGGAGCGGCCGGTTGTCTGGGATGCCGCCGGAGCGTTCACCGCGATTGGTGTGGCCACGGTTACGGGCACCGCCGACGCCGCCGACGGGCGGAAGCTGCCCGCCACCGTGCGCGTCCAGGTCACGGCGGGAACAGCCGACAACGTGGCCGATGACCCCGGCACCACGTTCAGCGCCACGTTCACCGAACCAGGCTACGGCACGGCAGGACTGGGCAATGGAAACCTGACGGACAAGGCCTGGTCCAACTGGAAGTCGGGCACCAAGAACACCGCCGACAGCCTGTCCGTGGCGCTCGCCAGCCGGAAAACAGTGACCGGCGTCAAGGTCCACTTCTACCGGGACGGATCCACCGACAGCTACGCCCAAAGCCTCCAGGCGCAGACCAAGGCAGCCGACGGGACGTGGCGGAACGCCGGCGCCCCGGTCCAGGTTCCCGGCGGCAGCCCCGCCCCGGTGGTCACAGTTCCGGTTGCCAATGTGGATACCAGTGACGTCCGTGTGGTGCTCACCGCCCGGCCGAACACCCACATGACGGTCAGTGAAGTGCAGGTGCTGGCGCTGGCTGCGGGCAAGTCCTCCGACGCCGCCGCGGCGGGAATCTCCGTCAACGGCGAGCCGCTGGCCGGCTTCGACCCGGACGTCACCTCCTACCGGGCCGCCGCCCAGGGGCCACGCCAAGCAGTGACCGCCACCGCGGCAGACCCCTACGCTGCGGTCACCGTGCAGCAGGCGGAGGCACAGTCCGGAACCGCCGTGGTGACGGTCCGTAGCGAGGATGGCAGCCAGACCCGGACGTACGAGGTCGTGTTCGCCAAGTAGGAAGCTGGGTTCCGCCGCCGCTATTCCGCGGCGGAACCCAGCCCTGCGGGGTCCGCCAGGAACCGGGCGAACCCCAGTTCCGCGGCGCCGATCATCATCAGATTGGACCCGAGTGCCGCGGGGTGCACCTTGGCCTGGGCGGCCGGCCCGTCCATCGCCTGGGACAGCAGCAGGCCGTCGAGGGCGGACGGCGCGAGCGCGTAGAGGACCCCCAGGAAACCGTCGAGGATGATCACCTCGGGGTTGAAGGTGTTGACGGCATTCCGCAGCGCGATGGCCAGGAAGCCCAGCTGCCGGGAGATCTCCTCCGCGACGGCGGGGCTGCCTGACGCCCTCAGTGCCTGTTCCAGCTGGGGCGTGTCGCCGCCGCTGAGGCCGAGGACTTCGAAGAGCCGTCCCTGGGACACCTCTGTTTCCAGGCAGCCGGTGGCGCCGCAGTGGCACTGTTCGCCGGAAGTGCGGACGAACGTGTGGCCCAGTTCCCCGGCGTAGCCGGAGGCACCGCGGAGCACCATGCCGTTGGAAATGATCCCGCCGCCGATGCCGCTGGCCCCGCCGTTGAGGTACACAAGGTTGTCCCGCCCGGCGCCGGCTCCGAAGATCAGTTCCGCCTCGGCCGCGAGCGACGCGTCGTTGGCCGCCTGGCAGGCATAACCAGTGGCTTCGCTGAGCATCCGGGCAACAGGCTCGTCCCGCCAGCCCAGGTGCGGCGCGTGGCGGACCGTTCCGTCGTCGGGATTCACCAGGCCGGGCACCGCCACGCCGATGCCGGTGATCCGGTACGAGTGCTCCAGCTCCGTGCGCATCCCCTCGATCACGGCTGCGGCGATGTTCACCGCTTCCCGGGCACTGGGAATCCGCTCGGTAGCGAACCGGATCTTCTTCTGGACAATGCCGCCCAGGTTGACCAGCCCGATGGTGACAGCATCAATCTCCGGGTAGACGGCGAGCGCCGCGATGGAAGGGCTCGGCCGCACCTCGGGGCTCGGCCGGCCCACTTGGGCTTCGCCGGTTGGCGCGGTCTCGTAGACCAGGCCGAGCGCAACCAGCTGGCCGATCAGGGTTCCGACCGTTGACCTGTTGAGCCCGGTCCTCTTCGTCAGCTGCGCCCGGCTGAGGACGCGGTGATGGTGGACCAGGGACGTGATCAGCGCCAGGTTGTTCCGCCGGGAGGGGTCCAGCTCGCTGGGCGGGGCGATCGGGGCGGCCCGTTGGCGAGGGGAAGGCATCATCGGAACGATATCAGCTGCCGAAGACCTTGGTGTCGAGGAAGTCGTTGCGGAACTTCCCCTGCGGGTCGAGGCGGCGCGCGAGGGCCTTAAAGTCGGCGAAGCGCGGGTAAAGCGGCGCAAGGCGTGAGGCATCGCCGTCGAACAGTTTGCCCCAGTGCGGACGGGCGCCGAACGGCGCAAGCTCGGCCTCGATTACCGGGAGCACGGCCTCGACGGCGGGCTGGTCCTGCCGCCATGTGAGGTGCAGGCCGATGCTGTCGGTTCCGTAGTTCGGGCTCAGCCAGAGGCTGTCCGCGGCCATGGTCCGGATTTCCGAGACCAGCAGCAGCGGAGTCACGAGATGGGACAGCCGGCGCATTGCCTCGATGGTGTTCACCGCGTGCTCGCGAGGAACCAAATACTCGCTCTGCAGCTCGTCGCCCTTGCTGGGGGTGAACTCCATCCGGAAGTGGGCCAGCCTGTCCGACCAGGGGCCGGGCACGCCCAGCTGCTGCGTGCAGGTGCTGCCGGAAACCCCGGCGATGGGATGCCTGGCGTCTGTGGCCGGGCTGCCGCCGAAGAAACTTGCGGGCTCCGCTGCGGCTTCCGCCTCCGTCCGGGACTTCAGCCAGGCCTGGCCGATCCGGTCCCCGCTCCAATCGGTGAAGAGGCTGACGCTGTACGCCGAGGAGGTGACGCCGTCGAAATCCGCCAGCACCTGGTCCCACGAGAGGTTCTCAAAGACCATCTGCGCCACCGGGAAAGCCGGTTCGATGTCCAGCGTCAGGCTGCTGACCACGCCGAGGGCGCCAAGGCTAACCACCATCCCGTCGAAGTCCGGGGTTTCGCCGCGGCGGGCGGTGAGGATCCCTCCGTCGGCGGTGACCAGTTCAAGGCCGGCGACGGCGGTGGCCAGGTTGCCGTTCCGGTCGCCTGATCCGTGGGTGGCGGTGGCGATGGCCCCCGCCACCGAGATGTGGGGGAGGGAAGCCAGGTTGTGCAGCGCGTAGCCTTGCCGCTGCAGCTCCGCCGCCAGGGTCCCGTACCGGGTGCCGCCGCTCACGGTCACGGTCATGTTCGCGGAGTCCACTTCGATGGCGGGCGCGAGGTGTTCGAGCGAGACCAGGGCGCCCGTGGTGTCGGCAATGCGGTTGAAGGAGTGCCGCGAGCCGAGCGCGCGAAGCCGGGACGCGCCGGCAACCAGGTCCTGGAGCTCCGCCAGGGTGCGCGGTTCCCGCACCTCGGCCGCGGCGTACCTGAGGTTGCCGGCCCAGTTGTACTCCTCGGTGTGCAGCTCGATTCCTGCTTCGCTGGCCATTGCCCGCCCTTCGTTTGGTGTTTTAGAGAACATAACACTCCGACGGGACGCTCCGATAGGGGTTTCCGGCCAGCGGATCTCGGCCATTAAACTCGGAAAAACAGTTGACAGGGCGTCAAAACCGAATATGTTTGGTTATGGAACATTTTCCGGATCTTCCCGCGGGATAGGTCCCTCCAAACCAAACGGGAGCACTCAATGGCGATTCAGCCCACGCGTGATGACAAGTTTTCCTTCGGCCTGTGGACGGTTGGCTGGGAGGCGCAGGACCAGTTCGGTTCCGCGACCCGCCCGCCGCTGGACACTGTGGAGGCGATCAACCGGCTCAGCGATCTGGGCGCCTACGGCATCACGTTCCATGACAACGACCTCTTCCCGTTCGGGTGCTCCGCGGCTGACCGGCAGCGGGAGATCGACCGCCTGACCGGTGCGCTGAAGGCCACCGGCATGGTGGTGCCGATGATCACCACCAACCTGTTCAGCCACCCGGTCTTCAAGGACGGCGGCTTCACCAGCAATGACCGGGGTGTCCGCCGCTTTGCCCTGCGCAAGGTCCTGGAGAACATCGACCTCGCCGCCGAGTTGGGCGCTGAAACGTTCGTGATGTGGGGCGGACGCGAAGGCAGTGAGTATGACGCTGCCAAGGACATCCGTGGGGCTCTCGAGCGCTACCGTGAGGCCGTGAACCTGCTGGGTGACTACGTGACGGACAAGGGCTACAACATCCGCTTCGCGATCGAGCCCAAGCCCAACGAACCCCGCGGCGACATCCTGCTGCCCACCCTGGGCCACGCCCTGGCGTTCATCGAAACCCTCGAGCGCCCGGAGCTGGTGGGCATCAACCCCGAGACCGGCCACGAGCAGATGGCCGGGCTGAACTTCACACATGGCATTGCCCAGGCGCTGTACCAGGGCAAGCTCTTCCACATCGACCTCAACGGCCAGCGCAGCATCAAGTTCGACCAGGACCTGGTGTTCGGCCACGGCGACCTGCAGAACGCTTTCTCCTTGGTGGACCTGCTGGAAAACGGCGGTCCGCAGGGCGGCCCGGCTTACGGGGGCCCGCGCCACTTCGACTACAAGCCCAGCCGGACCGAGGACATCAACGGGGTCTGGGATTCGGCGGCCGCCAACATGCAGACCTACTTGCTGCTCAAGGAACGCGCCAAGGCATTCCGTTCCGACCCCGAGGTGCAGGCTGCCCTGGAGGCGTCGCGGGTTTCCGAAATCAACGTCCCCACCCTGAACCCGGGCGAGGGTTACGAGCAGCTCCTCGCCGACCGCTCGTCCTACGAGGATTTCGACGCCGACGCCTACTTCGGCGGCAAGGGCTTCGGCTTCGTCAAGCTTCAGCAGCTCTTCATCGAGCACCTGCTCGGCGCCCGCTGATACTGTGACGGCCACGCCTGTGTCACTGGTTGCCGGGGTCGACTCCTCGACCCAAAGCTGCAAGGTGGTAGTGCTGGACGCCGAGACCGGCGCGCTGGTCCGGGAGGGCCGTGCCGGCCACCCGGACGGCACCGAGGTCCACCCGGACCACTGGTGGCGGGCGCTCTCCGCAGCGCTCGACGACGCCGGCGGACTCGCCGGGGTGGGCGCGCTGTCCGTGGGGGGCCAGCAGCACGGCATGGTGCTGCTGGACGCCGCCGGTGAGGTGCTGCGGCCGGCGCTGCTCTGGAACGACACCCGCTCGGCAGGCGCTGCCGCGGCCCTCGCCGAAGAAGTCGGCGCGGAGGACTTTGCGAAGCGGACAGGCCTGGTGCCCGTGGCCTCCTTCACGGTCACCAAGGTCCGCTGGGTCCGGGACCATGAGCCGGAGATCGCCAGCCGGGTTGCCGCCGTCGCCCTGCCGCACGACTGGCTGACCTGGCGCCTGCGGGGCTACGGCCCCGCCGGCGCCAGCCCCCTGGGACCGGACCTGGGGCAGCTCACCACCGACCGCTCCGACGCCAGCGGCACCGGCTACTGGAACCCGGCAACAGACAGCTACGATCTGGAGCTGTTCCGCCTCGCCTTTGGCCGCCCCGCCGTCGAAGCCTCCCCGGATTCGTCTGCTGCGCCCGGGCTGGACGGCGACGGTGCAGGGGCCGGCGATGCCGTGATCCTGCCCCGGGTGCTGGACCCCGGTGCCTCACCCGGCCAGGTCCACAGAGACATCGCAGAACAGCCAGTCTTGCTTGGTGCCGGGGCGGGGGACAACGCCGCCGCGGCCCTGGGCCTGGGTGCAAGGGCGGGCGACGTCGTCGTGTCCGTGGGCACCAGCGGGACCGTGTTCGCCGTCTCCGATGGGCCCATTGGCGACCCGAGCGGGACGGTGGCGGGCTTCGCGGACGCGAGCGGGATGTTCCTGCCGATCGCCGTGACCCTTAATGCAGCGCGGGTGTTGACGTCGGTCGCGGGGCTGCTGGGCGTGGATTTCGGCGAGTTGTCCCGGCTGGCGCTGGAGGCGGAACCGGGGGCAGGCGGCGTGGTGCTTGTCCCGTATTTCGAGGGGGAGCGGACGCCCAACCTGCCCCACGCCACGGCGAGTTTCTCCGGGCTCACCATCGCCTCGACCACACGCGCCAACATCGCCCGGGCCGCAATCGAAGGGATGCTCTGCGGACTGGCCGGAGGGCTCGATGCCCTCCGCGGACTGGGCCACCCCGCCGAGCGGCTCCTGCTGATCGGCGGCGCCGTGCAGAACCCAGCGGTCCAGCGGATCGCGGCCCAGGTTTTCGACCTGCCCGTGCTGGTTCCCAGCCCCGGAGAGTACGTGGCCCGGGGAGCGGCAGTACAGGCGGCCTGGGCCCTGATCGGCGAGCGGCCGGACTGGAAGGTGGAGCTGGACAGCACGCCGGAACCGGACTTCCGTCCCGCCATTGCGGAGCAATACCGGGTGGAGCAGCGCAAGGTGGAGCAGGCCGCTGGTTGAGTCTGCCGGTTGGGCCTGCCGAAACCTGGGCCGCCTATGCGTGCCAGCGGGCTCCAATGCGTAACAGTTTAGGACGTTCTCAGGGCGGGAACGTCCTGAGCTGCTACCCAGTTTCCGCTGCTCGGGCGTGATCCAAAAAACTTTTGGATCACGCCCGATGTGTGCCGGATCGGCCCTTTAATGTCAGTCCCCCTTGGCAGACTGTGTTCATGGAAGGCATGGGGAATGCAGCACTGACAGCAGGAGCGCCGCACGGCGGCGTTCTGCTGGCTGCCGCGGCTCCTGACGCCCTTCTTCCATGCGTGATTCTTCCTTTTGACGCGATTCCCGAGGTAGCGTTCCCGGACGGCGGGTTCCCGTTCGATCAGTTCACCAACTACGGGTTACCGGATGACGATGGCGATGACCCAGACTTCGTGTACCCGGACGATGTTTTCCCCGAGGACCCTTTCCCCGAGCTTCTCTTTAGGGACGTCCAGTTTGCAGATGTCCTGTTGGCCGGTGGCGCCGCCACCGGGACTGCCGGGCGCGGGTCCGGAACGACGC
>NZ_JBNHFL010000024.1:0-78318 GCF_059090205.1 Arthrobacter sp. CMU6 | reverse complement strand
ATTCTGCGCAGGCCGATCCAGGGCAGGCCGATCTAGGGCAGGCCACAGGCAGCACCCTGGCGGCCGAGGACCTCGGCAAGAAACGCCCCAAAGAACAGACCATGGGAGCGGCCGGGCAGATCGCCCTGGCCCGGGGCGAGTCCCCGCACCGCGGCGGCCGTCTCCTCGGCATGGCCAAGGCCCTGGTCACCGAGATGCCCCACACTCTGGCCGCCCTGGACACCGGCCAGCTCAACGAAGAACGCACCATGCACGTGGTGAAAGAAACAGCCTGCCTGACCGTGGAAGACCGGGCAGCGGTCGATGAGGAACTGGCCGCGGATACAGGGACTTTCACTGGCGCCGGGACCCGGGCCGTCATCGCCGCTGTCAAGGCCGCCGCTATCCGGCGGGACGCACGCTCCGTCACCCAGCGCGCCAGCCACGCCGCGTCGGAGCGGTCCGTCAGCCTGCGCCCCGCCCCGGACTGCATGACCTATTTGACGGCGCTGCTGCCCGCCCACGAAGGAGTCGCCGTCTACGCCGCCCTGACCCGGCACGCCGACACCCTCCACGCCACCGGCGACCCGCGCTCCCGGAACCAGGCCATGGCCGACACCCTCGTCGAACGGACCACCGGCACCCCCGGTGGCATCACCGGCATCGACATCAGCCTCGTCATGACCGACCGCACCCTCCTCCAAGCCGACACCGAACCCGCCCGCCTCACCGGCTACGGTGTCGTCCCCGCCACCTGGGCCCGCAACCTCCTCAACCCCGACGGTGCACAGGGACAAAACAAGCAGGACGAACAACGACAAGGGCGGGGCTCGGCTCAGGGCCAGCACCTGGCCGGTCGCCACGACTCCAGCTCCCCGACCCACCACCAGCCTGCGGCGGGCAGGTCCGGCCCAGACACTTCCGGCCGCCCAGACACTTCCCGTTCTGCCGACAGCCAGAAGGACGCGGTAAAAGACCTGAGGATCTGGCTCCGCCGCCTGTATACCGTCCCCGGGACGGGCGACCTCGTGGCCATGGACTCACGAAGGCGGCTGTTCCCGCCAAAGCTGCGCCGCTTCATTCAGGTCCGCGACGACACCTGCCGCACCCCCTACTGCGACGCACCGATCCGCCACCACGACCACATCATCCCCTGGCACGACGACGGTCCAACCAGCCTGGCCAACGGTGCCGGGCTCTGCGAAGCCTGCAACCACACCAAAGAACTCCCCGGATGGAAAACCCAACCCAGACCAGGACCCCGGCACACCATCGAAATCACCACCCCAACCGGCCACACCTACCACTCAACCGCGCCGCCGCTACCGGGAACCGGGCCAGCAGGAATTGGCAGGAGTTCAACCGGCCTGCCCGGAACCAGCCAGTCGGAACAGCCAGGCCGGCCGCAACAGCCCGACCAACCGGAACAGTAGAACCGCACCCGAAACGGGTGAAGCGGCGGCGAATTACCGCCGTCGCTTCACCTGCCAAGGGAGGAGTTGGCTCCTACGAGCTGACCTCGGCGACCTGCGCCGCCAGCGTCGTCAGTTCCACCGGTTCCGGACGGGCAGCCGTGCTCTTGATCTGCATTGCGGAACCCGTCCGGGCCGAAGCCAGCATGGACTCCATCACCTCGAGGACGTGGTACGCCAGCTGGCCGCCGGCGCGGGGCTCGGAGCCCTGTGGTGTTGCGGCGAGGTCGGCGATTCCGAAACCGCGGCCGGAGTCGACGTAGCCCGCGGAGACTGGCAGGGTCTGCCAGTCGTCCGCGCCCAGCGGGAAGACCTGGACGTCGCCGTCGAAGTGGTTCGGGTCGGGCACCGCCAAGGAGCCGCGTTCACCGTGGATTTCGATGTTGGGCGACTTGGACTTCACGGCGTCGAAGCTCATGAGCAGCGTGGACAGTGCACCGGAAGCGTGCACCAGCACCCCGGTGACGTGGGAATCGATGTTCACCGGCACCGTCTCACCAGCACGCGGCCCGGAGCCGATGGTCCGCTCGTTACGGGTGTGGCTGGCAGCACCGACCACGGACACTACCGGTCCCAGTAGCGTGACCAGCGCGCTCACATAGTACGGACCCATATCCAGCAGGGGCCCGCCGCCGGGCTGGTAGTAGAAGTCCGGGTTGGGATGCCAGCGTTCATGGCCGGGCGTGACCATGGTGGCCGTTGCGCTGATCGGCGCGCCGATCAGGCCGTCGTCGATCGCCTTGCGGGCGGTCTGGATCCCGGTGCCCAGCACCGTGTCGGGGGCGCAGCCCACGACGACGCCCGCCTTGTTTGCCGCCTCCAGCACCTGCCGCGCCTCGGCGGTAGTCGCCGCGAGCGGCTTCTCCCCGTAAACGCCCTTTCCGGCGGCAATGGCCTTCAGGGCAACGTCGGCGTGGGCCGCGGGGATGGTCAGGTTGAGGACCAGGTCGACGTCATCCGCGGCGAGGAGGCCTTCCACGGAAAGTGCGCGGACGCCGTCGTAGTCGTCCGCGACAGCCTGGGCGCGGGCGGGGTCCAGGTCGGCCACCGCCACGAGCTCGATCTGATCCAGGCGGCGGAAATTCGTGAGGTACTGGGTGATGATGGCGCCGCAGCCAATGATTCCTACTCTTGTGTGCTCTCCTGCGTCTAGCGACTTGCCCACAGCAGGCCCCTTTCGATGATGGTGCGGACATTGGTGTCCTGGAGAATGTCGACGTGATGGCCTGGGGTGGTGACGAAGATCCGCCCCTTGCCCCATTGGCGGGTCCAGATGGCGGGTGAGGTCACTTCGCGGTGCCAGGGGTCCCACTCGCGGACCTTCTGCGTGGTGGTGGCGAGGACGTCGATGTAGTCGTCGGCCAGGACCCAGTACTGTTCGGTGACAAGTTCGAAGTCGGAGATGCCTTCGGTGATGGGGTGATGGGCGGCGGCCGGGAGCATGTTCACCGTGTACGGCACGTAGTTGTCGGACTGCTCTCCGATGCGTTCGTCCGGATGCTTGCCGGGGTGGCACGCGAACTGGCCGCCGATCAGGTGGAGGTAGTCGGAATTGTTGCGGTAGGAATCCGCGATCCCGCCGTGCCAACCGGCCAGGCCCGTGCCGTTCTCGACGGCGGCCCGCAGTCCCTCGAACTCGTCCCTTTCAATCGTGGTCATCGTCATGCATTGCATGATCAGGTCCACCCCCGCCATGTAGGCGGCGTCGGCATAGACTTTGGGCGATTCCTCGATCCGCACGTCGTACCCGTTGCTTTTCAGGTACGGGATGAAAAGCTCGGTGGCCTCGAAGGGCTGGTGGCCGTCCCAGCCGCCGCGCACCACCAGGGCGGACTTGTTTTCGGTCATGTCAAAGCTCCTTTGGATAACAGGTATTGGTGGTTCAGCGGGTGGCGAAGGCGGCGTCGAATGCCGCGGCGGGCGGGGCAATGGCCGCGAGGTCCTTGACCAGGGCCAGTGCCTGCGGTGCACCGGTCAGCCGGTCCATGCCGGCGTCTTCCCATTCGATGCTGGTGGGGCCGGCATACCCGATGGCGTTCAGGGCGCGGAAGATCCTGTTCCACTGCACATCCCCGTGGCCTGCGGTGACGAAGTCCCAACCACGGCGCGGATCGGCCCAGGCCAGGTGGGAGCCGAGCCGGCCGTTGCGCCCGTCAAGCTGGCGCACGGACTCCTTCACGTGCATGTGAAGGATGTGCTCGGCGAAGTCCTGCAGGAACATCACCGGGTCCAGGTCCTGCCAGATGAAGTGGGACGGGTCGAAGTTCAAGCCAAAGGCGGCCCGGTGCCCGATGGCTTCGAGGGTGCGCTTGGTGGTCCAGTAGTCGTAGGCGATCTCGGAGGGGTGGACCTCGAGGGCGAATTGGACCCCCACTTCGTCGAAAACGTCGAGGATGGGGTTCCACCGGTCAGCGAAGTCCCGGTACCCGGCCTCGATCATGGCCTCCGAAGCAGGCGGAAACATCGCCACGGCCTTCCAGATGGAGGAGCCGGTAAACCCGGTCACGGTCTTCACACCTAGCCGGGCCGCGGCCCGCGCGGTGTCCATGATGGACCGCGCCGCCCTAGTGCGGACGCCTTCCGGATCGCCGTCGCCCCAAATTTCGGGTGTCAGGATGCCCTGGTGTCGCTCGTCGATCGGGTCATCGCAAACGGCCTGCCCCGTGAGGTGGTTGGCGATGGCGAAGACCTTGAGGTTGTTCTTCGCCAGGATGTCCAGCCGTCCCTGGAGGTAGGAATCGTCCTCTGCCGCGCGGCGCGGATCAAGGTGATCGCCCCAGCAGGCGATCTCCAGGCCGTCAAAGCCCCACTCTCCGGCGAGCCGGGCCACCTCTTCGAAGGGCAGATCGGCCCACTGGCCGGTGAAGAGTGTTATGGGTCGTGTCATCGGGTTTCCCTGTTCTGCAGTCATGGGTCTCAGACTTTCTGCCATTGGCTGGAGTTGGCTGCGCTGGCCTCCACCGCAGCCAGTACGCGCTGGACCTGCAAGGCATCGGCGAAGGACGGTTCGGGCTGCGTGCCCTGTGCAAGCGCGTGAACGAGGTCCACCACCTGGTGGGTGAAGCCGTGCTCGTACCCGAGCCCGTGCCCCGTGGGCCACCAGTTGCCGACGTATGGATGCTCGGGTTCGGTGACGAAGATCCGGCGGAAGCCGGCGTCGGGCGATTCGGCGGCATCGTAGAAGGAGAGGGCGTTCATATCCTCGAAGTCGAAGGCGAGGGAAGCCCTGGTGCCGTTCAGTTCCAGCCGCATGGCGTTCTTCCGCCCCAGTGCGTAGCGGGTCGCCTCGAAGACGCCGACGGCGCCGGCCGCGGCAACGCCGCCGTCGGACCTTGTGTCTTCAAAGCGGGCGCTGAAGATTGCGGCGTCATCAACGGTGACGGCTCCGCGGGGTGCGTCCTGGCCGACGTCGCCGTGGCCGCCCAGTCCCACCAGGTCCCCGGCCAGGGGCCGCTCGGGAACGAACGTCTCCAGAAGCGCGGAGACGCCGGTGATCTTCTGCCCCGTGATCCACTGGGCGGCGTCGATGCTGTGCGCTCCGATGTCCCCCAGCGAACCGGATCCGGACTTGCTCTTGTCCAGCCGCCAGGTCATGGGTGCGTTCTCATCGGACAGCCAGTCCTGAAGGTACTGTGCGCGTACATGGCGGATGGTCCCCAGCCGGCCTTCGTCCACCATGCGCTTGGCAAGTGCCAGCGCCGGCGTGCGGCGGTAGCTGAAGCCGCACATCGCAAAGACGCCCCGCTTCGCTGCCGCCTCTGCTGCAACGGTCATCCGCTCCGCCTCCTCGACGGAGTTGGCCAGCGGCTTTTCGCACAGCACGTGCTTTCCGGCCTCGAGGGCAGCGGTGGCAATCTCGGCGTGGGTGTTGCCGGGGGTGCAGATATCGATCAGATCGACGTCGTCGCGTTCGATCAGCTTGCGCCAGTCCGTTTCAGTCGACTCCCAGCCGAGCTTGTCCGCAGCCGCCCTGACGCCGCTGGCATTCCGGCCGACGACGGCGGTGAGCTGCGGCTGCAGGGGCAGGTCGAAGAACCGGGGCGCTGTTCGCCAGGCGTGGGAGTGGGCTGCCCCCATGAAGGCGTAGCCCACCATACCGACGCGGAGCGGCTTCGCGGTTGTCATTCAATGTCCTTTCGTGCGAAATCCGTGTGGTTACTTGCTGAAACCGGCAGTCAGGCCGCTGATCAGCTGGCGCCGAGCCACGATGTACAGCACCAGCAGTGGCAGCGTGGCCAGCACTACCGAGGCGAGCACTGCGGGGATGTTGACGCTGAATTCGCCCTGGAACGTCCACAGCGAGAGCGGCAGTACCCGCGTGGCGGGGCTCTGGGTGAGGATCAGCGGGAAAAGGAAGCCGTTCCAGACGTGCAGGGCGTTGTAGATACCCACAGTGATCACCGCCGGCTTGGTCATCGGCAGGGCCAGCCGCCACAGCATGGACCAGTCCGAGCAACCGTCCAGCCGCATCGACTCGAACAGCTCGTTGGGCACATCCCGCATGAAGTTGGACAAGATGAGGACGGACACCGGAATGGCGAAGGCGATGGACGGCAGGATCAGGGCCAGCAGTGTGTCGTACAGGTGGGCGCGGGTGATCATCCAGTAGATCGGGATGATGGTGGCGTGGAGCGGAATGGCCAGGCCCAGGAGGAACAGGTTGTTGGTCCAGTTCACGAACCGGCCTTTGCCCCGGACGATCGCGTAGGCAGCCATAAACGAGACGAACAGCGCCGGAATGACCGTGCCCAGCGTGACCACGACGCTGTTCAGGAAGTACCGGGCAAAGTCGTTTTCCAGCACCAGCTTGTAGTTGTCCAGCGTGGGTTCTGCAGGTGGAAGCATGGGGTTGGTGGCAAAGAACCCGGCCTGGTTCTTCAGGCTGGTGATCACCACGTAATAGATGGGCAGGACGATCACCGCGAGCCACAGCCAGCCGCCGAGGCCCCCGGGCAGGTTTGGCCGGCGACGGCCGGCGCTCCTGGAGTTCTGGCGCGGTGCGGCAGGGCTAAGGGCCGGTGCCTCCGGAGCCGCGGGGAGCTGTGTTGTGGAAGCCATCAGGCTCCTTCCAATTGGCTGTCGTTCCGGTTCTTGCCGCCGAGGCGCTGCAGGAGCAGGGCCAGGCCCAGGCCGATGACGATCAGGATGACGCCCAAGGCGCTCGCCGCACCCATGTCGTTGGCCTTGAAGCCGGTCAGATACATGTGCAGCGGCAGCAGCCGGGTGCTGTAGCCCGGGCCTCCGCCGGTGAGAACGAAAATCAGGTCGAAGTAGGCCAGGCTGCCCACCACCATGAGGGTGGAGGAGGTGATGATGGTGTACTTCAGCTGGGGCAGGGTGATGTTCAGGAACTGCCGGACCCGCCCCGCGCCGTCAATCTCCGCGGCCTCATACAGAGAGGTGGGGATCTGCCGCACGCCGCCCTGGTAGATGAGGGTGTGGAACGGAACGAACTGCCATGCGATGACGAAGACCACCACGAAAAGGACGAGGTCGGAGTTTCCCAGCCAGTCCTGGATCAGGAGGGGCACCTGAAGTCCGGGACCGAGGCCGAAGTTGGGGTCCAGCAGCGCCTTGAAGGCAATGGCGACGGCGGCTGATGAGAGCAGGAGCGGCAGGAAGTACAGAACGGCGAGTGCTGCCCGGTACTTCTGGCCTCCGGCAGTGAAGACGCCGAGCAGCAGGCTGATCGGTGCCTGGACGATGAACGAGAAGAACATGATCTTGGCGGTCACCAGCAGGGCGTTGCCCGTCACCGGGTCGGTGAGCACCGTGGTCCAGCTGGCCAGGCCCTCAAGCCGGATCTCGCGCAGTCCGTCCCAGCTGGTGAAACTGAGGAAAACGACGCCGGCCAGCGGGACGACGGCGAACACCAGGAAGAAGACGAGGGCTGGCACTGCCAGCCACCCCGACGGGCCCGCGTCGCGGACCCGCCGGCGGTTGGAACTGGTGATGGTCACGCTGTTACTTCCCGATCGTGGCGTTCATCGTGGCAACGAACTGCTCCGGGGTGATCTTCTTGAGGAAGATCTGGTCAAGGTTGGACAGCATCGCGTCGCCCTGAGCGGGGCTCAGCGCCTGGTCCCAGGAGAGCGTGAAGCTCGGTGCGTTCTTGGCCAGGCCGTAGACGAAGGTGAGGAAGTCCTTGTCGGGTGATGCCTCGAGCTTGCTTTCGATGCCGTTGATTACCGGGACGGCGCCGGAGGCAATGAGGGCGTCAGTGTCGGCGTCGGTGAACATTCCATCCTTGACGTAGTTAAGGGCGGCCTTCTTCTGGTCGTCAGTGGCCTTGGCTGAGATTGACCAGAAGTTGGAGGGGTTGCCCACCACGTTGGCGGGGTCGCCCTTGCCGCCTTCGACGGTGGGGAAGGCGGTGAAGCCGAGCTTGCCGCCGGTGACGAAGCTGCCTGCGTCCTTCTTCATGCCCTGGTAGATCCAGCCGCCCTGCAGGACCATGGCCGCCTTGCCCGTGTAGAGCAGGGCCTGGTCGGCGTTGCTGTCCGCGGCGATGGAGGAGAAGCCGTTCACGAAGCCGCCGGCGTCCACCAGCTGCTGGATCTTGGTCAGTGCCTCGGTCACCGCGGGGTCCGACCAGGCGTTGGGCTTGTCAGCGGCGATGTTCGCGAAGACTTCTGGACCGCCGATGCGCTCAACGAGGTATTCCAGCCACATCAGGTCCGGCCACTTGGACTGGCCGCCGAGTGAGAACGGGGCGACTCCGGCCGCTTTGAATTTCGGCACGAGCGCCATCAGCTCGTTCCAGGTCTTCGGTGGCTGCGCACCGACCTTGTCGAAGACTTCCTTGTTGTAGTACAGAACCACGGGCTGGACATTGTTGTTGGGCAGGGCGTAGGTCTTGCCGTCGATCTCGCCGTTCTTCAGGACGGAAGGAAGGTAGCGCTCCTTCACCTCAGGGTTCTCCTTGACGAAGGCCGAGAGGTCCTCCACCTGGCCTGCATCAACGTAGGACTTCAGGACGCCGCCGCCCCAGCCGTAGATGAAGGTGGGGCCTTCGCCGGCGCCGACGGCGGTGCGGACCTTCGTCTTGTAGGCATCGTTGGCGAAGAAGTCCAGTTTGATGGACTCCTCGGAATGTGCGCTGTTCCAAGCCTCGACGGATTTCTGGAGCACGGGCTGGTTTCCGCCCGTCAGGCCCCACATGGAAGCAGAACTGTCGCCTCCCGCAGTGGATCCCGCAGGGCCGCTGGAGCCGCAGGCCGCCAGGCTCACCGAGAGGGCGGCTGCGGAGATGGCCATCGTGACTGAGCGGAACTTTCGAGTTGTCATCTAAACATTTCCATTCATCCATCGGGCTCGACGCTGAAAGCCCGGGTTTCGCTTATCCGGGAGCCCGCCTGGAATCAGGCGGCGCTGCCCATGAACTGTTGGTGAGACCTTCACCGCGGTTTCGAAATTTTTCGAAAAACGTTGCGGTGTGAGATAAAACATAACGACGGTGCGCCGATGCGTCAAGGGTTGTGTTTCGCCTACAGAGCTGCGGTAGGCGTTGACGAACGTATGGGAACCCTGCAGACTGGGTCTCGAAATCTTTCGAAAAAGGGAATGGATGTCCGAGATCGAATCTCAAGGCAAGCTGACGTTGGCGGCCGTCGCGCGGGAGGCTGGTGTCTCCACTCCCACTGTGTCCAAGGTGATCAACGGCAGGGACGACGTCTCTGCGGACACCCGCGCCAAGGTGCTGACCGCGCTGGCGCGGACCGGTTACAAGTCTCCGCTGCAGAACCGCCGGAACGTCTCGGGCCGCCAAATGGTCGAGGTGGTCATCGACAGCCTGGAATCCGGCTATGCCGTTGAGGTGCTCAACGGCGTGCTGGAGTCCGCAGCCCTCTCGGACATCGAGGTCCTGCTGAATGTGACCGGCAAGCAGGGCGCATCAACCCTGACCCCGGAGCAACGCGCCCAGCGGATCCTGGATGAGGGCCGCTGCGGCATGATCGTGGTGACATCAGCCTTCGGGGACGCCCAGCTGGACGCCTTTCACCGGCGGAAAATCCCGGTGGTGGTCATCGACCCCCTGAACCCGCCTCCGGGGGACGTGGTGAGCGTCGGCGCCAGCAACTGGGCGGGAGGAAAGGTCGCGGCCTCCCACTTGCTGGAGCTTGGCCACCGCCGGATTGCCTACCTCGGCGGCCCCGATGCGGCCGAATGCAACCAAGCGAGGCTGCATGGCTACATGGCGGCCATGAGGTCTGCCGGCGTGGGCGTTAAGGACGAGTATGTCCTGTCGGGCCATTTCCGCTCCGACCATGGCGCCAAGGGCATGAAGCACCTGCTTGGCCTGGACGAGCCTCCCACTGCCATCTTCGCCGGCAGCGACAGCATTGCCCTGGGTGTGCTCGCCGAAGCGCGCCGGCAGGGGATCCGGGTGCCTGAGGACATGAGCCTCGTCGGCTTCGACGGCACCTACCAGGCTGAGGAATCGGTGCCGCCGCTAACGTCGGTTTCCCAGCCGCTGCAGGAGATGGGTGCCACCGCCCTGCGGTTCGTCCTGCGCCAGATGCGTGGGGAGCTGCTGGATTCGCGGAGGGTGGAGCTTGCCACTGAACTGGTGGTGAGGGAGTCCACCGCGCCGCCGCGGGAAGTTGGGCCGCGGAATAATCGGCCTCGTAAAGATGGGATTATCCCGGGCTAGCTTCCCCCGGGCCTCCTCCCGCGTACTAGGCTGTGACCAGCGCCTTCAAGCAGCCGGAGGAACTTGCTTCATTCTGCTCCGGGGGGAAGAGACTGATGAGTCGTGTGGGTGAACCGGGTGTGCAGCCGGAGCTTCGGTCTGGCGGTGGCTCCGGCTCTGCGCTGGCCGACAAGGTGGACGCTTTCTTTGGCGGCCTGGACGCGCGCGGGCGCGTCATCGTCCGGCAGTTGCCACTCTCCGTCACGGTTCTGCTGGTGGTTGCCGCCGCCTCGGTCTTCCACCCCGAGACGCTCGCCAATGAACGCTTCCGGCTCGCATTGCTGGCACACACTGCGCTTTTTGTCCTGAGCGTGGCCGTTCCCTGGGGCCGGCTCCCTGCGGGCGCGTACGCCGTGATTCCGGTGCTGGACTGTGTGGCCATCGGCTTTACACGGGAGGCCGGCGGTCCCAGCTTCAACGTCCTGAGCCTCCTGCTGGTCTTTCCGGTGATCTGGCTGTCCGTCGAACGCAGCCGGGCCGGCGTCGTCCTCGCCGTGGCCGCAACCGTCCTCAGCACCGTGCTCCCGGCCGCAGCCTTTGGCACACCGCCGACGCAGGGCTCGATAATCAGGACGATCTTCCTGCCGCTCGTCATGGCCGCCATCGCCGTCACGGCCCACGTGGTGGCCGGCACCCTCTACCGCCAGCGCGAGACCCTGGTCAGGAAGGACGAGGCACTCGCAGACACGGCCGCCGAGAGCATCCGCCGGCAGGGGCTGCTGGATGCTGTGCTCTCCACGGTCAATGTGGGTGTCTGGGTCGTGGACCAGGACGGACAGGACGTGCTGACCAACACCGCGATGCGGACCGGCGCCGCGCTGGCCGGCCCGGTGCCCTCGGGCAGCGGGCCCCGGCTGTTCGAGGCTGACCGTACTACTCCGGTGCCGCCGGAACGCCTGCCCGTGGCGCGTGCGGCCGGCGGCGAGACGTTCACCGACGAGCTGTACTGGGCTGGGGAGGGCGAGAATATGCGCGCGTACTCTGTTACGGCCCGCACTATGAGTTCCCTGCACGGTCACCATGCAGGGGCGGTGATCACCTTCGCCGACGTGACTGCACTGATCCGTGCCCTGTCAGCCAAGGACAACTTCGTCGCCACCGTGTCCCACGAGCTCCGCACCCCGCTGACGTCCATTCTCGGCTACCTCGAACTGGTCCTCGACGAGCCCGGCCATGAGGACATCGGGGAGGAACTGCGGATCGTTCAACGCAACGCCAACCATCTGCTGGGCCTCGTCAATGACCTGATCGCCGTGGCTTCGGAACGGGTGGAACTGAATCTGCAGGAAGCCGATGTGGCCGGCCTGCTGGCCGACGTCGTGGCCTCCTCCCGTGCCAAGGCCGCGGTCGGCGGGGTGGAACTGGTCCTCGACGCCGGGGAGTCCCTGTCCGCCCGCGTCGATCCCGGGCGGATCCGGCAGGTATTCGGCAACCTGGTGTCCAACGCGATCAAGTTCTCGCCGGACGGGGGAAAGGTCATTGCCCGTGCCTACCGGGCAAACAGCCATGTTGTCTGCTCCATTGCGGACACCGGCATCGGCATGGACGGCCAGGAGCAGGACCAGGCGTTCACCAAGTTCTTCCGCTCCGCCCGCTCGCGGGACACGGCCATCCCCGGCGCCGGCCTGGGGCTGCCGATCAGCAAGACCATTGTGGAGGGCCACGGCGGTTCCATCAGCCTGCGCAGTGCACCGGGCAAGGGGACCATGGTGACGGTGAGCCTCCCCGTCGCCTGAGGCGGCGTGTCCTGAGCCCCGATGTCGGGAGCCGGTGTCAGGTGCCGCGGAGAGCATGCAGTCCGCCCACGTAAACTGGCAGCATGCGGTTGGTAGCGAGTGACATAGACGGAACGATCCTTGGGCACGACGGAAAAATCAGTGACCGCACAGTCCGTGCCTTCCACGCCTGCCGGAGGGCGGGCGTTGAACTCGTCTTTGTCACCGGCCGCCCGCCGCGCTGGCTGCACCCGCTCGAGGAGCAGCTGGGCCACACCGGCACTGTGATCTGTTCGAACGGCGCCGTGGTGTGGGACCTCGAAGCGGACAAGGTGGTCTCGGCGCAGACCATGGCCATCGACGACATCTTCGAAATCCGGCGGATCATCAAGAAGGTGCGCCCCACCGCCCTCTTCGCCGCCGAAACCCTCACCGGCTTCCACCTCGAGCCCGGCTTTATCGAGAACGGCTCGAGTGAACTGCTCTCCGAATTCACCCCTGCTCCGCTGGCCTCGACGCTCACCGCGGAGGACGCTGTCGTCAAGTTCCTGGCCATCGTCCGCGAAGGGACGGCCGACGAGTTCCTCGCGGAGGTGGGTCCCGCCGTCGGAAGCCTCGCGTCAGTGACGCACTCGGCGCCCACCGTCGCCATGCTGGAGCTCGCTGTGCCCGGGATCAACAAGGCCGTCACGCTGGCCGACTACGCCGCCTCGCTGGGAATTGATGCCGCGGACGTGGTGGCGTTCGGCGACATGCCCAACGACATTGAGATGCTCCGCTGGGCCGGCCACGGCTACGCCATGGCCAGCGGGCATCCGGAGGCGATCCGGGCGGCCGGCCAGCAGGCGCCGCATTTTGACGACGACGGCGTGGCCCAGATTCTTGAGGAAAAGCTCGCCGCGCTGGGGCTGCAGCTGCCGTAAGCCGGCCGACGCCCGCCTGCCACCGAATTCCCGGCTTGCGGTCAACTTGCGTTCATGTCCGCACCATAGGGTGTGGCCTGTTGGGTGAGTGACCGATAGGGGACATCGTGGCCAGGAAAAAGATCAACACTGCTGCCGAGGCTCCGCTGCGTCCCGCGCAGCCGGCCCCTCATTGGTCGGCCCTGCGCGAGGGGGACCGGGTCAGCGTCCGGCTGGCGCCGGGATTTGAAACCGGCGGCCGCGTTTCGGCCGTCACCCCGGACAGCACCGTGGTGTGGGTGGATCTCGACGGTGGCCGCGGCCGCACCCTGCTGCACTGCGGCGACGGCGTGGAGATTCTGCCGGATTAAGCGTGCCCGCTAAGCTTCGGGGATGACGGGAACCCTGCCCTACTTCTCTGCTGCCGGGCGTGAACGCGGGTCCGCCGCGGATGTGCCCGGGGCGGGCCGGCCGGTGGCCATGGCCCACCGCGGATTCTCGCTGACCGGCCTGGAAAACTCGCTGGCGGCGTTCCGTGCCGCCAGCGAGCTTGGCTATTCCCACCTTGAAACGGATGTCCACACCACGTCCGACGGCGAGCTGCTCCTTTTCCACGACCGCACCCTGGACCGGGTCACCGACGGCCATGGCAGGATCCATGACCTCACCGCAGACCAGGTGCGGGAGGCGCGCATCGGCGGGACGGATCCCGTGCCCACGTTCGACGAACTGGTGGCAGCGTTTCCGGACGCGCGCTTCAACCTGGACGTCAAGGACTGGCACTCGGTGCCGAGCGTCGTGGCCGCGGTGGAGCGCCACCAGGTCCACGACCGAGTGCTGATCGCGAGTTTCTCCGACCGCCGGCGCCGCGCGGTGCTGAAGCAGCTCAGCCGCAGGACCGCGTCATCGGCGGGAACCTTGGCGAACGCCCTCTTCCTGGTGCTGGGGCCGCTGCTGTCCGTTCGCGCTCTGGGGGTGCCGGTGCGGGCGGTGCTGCGCCGGGCGCTGCGCGACGTCGACGCCCTGCAAGTACCGGTCCGCTACCGGGCTATTCCCGTCGTCACCCCGGGATTTGTGCGCCGGGCGCATGAACTCGGGCTGTATGTGCACGTCTGGACCATCAACGACCCCGCCGAGATGCACCGGCTGCTCGACCTCGGCGTGGACGGGATCGTCTCCGACCGCGCCGACCTGCTGAAGGAAGTCCTGCAGGCGCGCGGGCAGTGGCCCTAGGCATCGCGCCGGGCCAGGTATCCAGCCGGGTCAGAACCTAGGCGCGATGCAGAACCTACCCGCGTCCCAGGCCCGTGCCCGGGTCCTGGTCCCCCTCGGAAGGATCTGCCCGCAGTTCCTCCGGATCCGGATCGGGGAGCCCTGCAGGGCCGGGGACGCCGCGCGCTGTTTCCGGCGCGTCCGTGATGCCTGCCGCGCCGATACCGCCGGACGTCCCTGCTCCGGCCGACCCGTCCGCTGACTCATCGGTTCCGGACGTGCCTTGGCCTCCGCTGGCCTCGGTGCCCGGGCCCTGCGGCGTGTAGGTGGTGCGGCTGCTTTGCTGCGGCCCGAGGTCGTCATCCCCGGCGTTGGAACCTTCGCTGATGGAGGAGTGGACCTGGATGTCCTCATCGGATGCTCCGGGCTCAGGAACGTGGGCGTCGTCCGTGGGATCGGACGTCTGCCCCAGGTCCTCCATCGCGTTTTCCGCTGCTTTGCCAATGCTGTCGCCGATTCCCATCAGTTTGCTCCTTAGATACGTTCCGGCCGGGGCCGGACTGTGCGGCATCTGACTGTTCCAGAATTATCAGCATGCTTACAATTAGTCCAGTGTTGCCGGATCCCGGCAGCATGAGTCCGTCACCGAAGTCCGCCGCCACGCCGGCGTACCTGTTCCAAGGAGGACCGCAACGCCATGAGCACCTACCACCCCGAAAATGACCCGGCCAACCCTGACCGGGACGCCGCCAGGACAGATGAAGCCACAACAAAGGGCGCAGCCGGAGGCGACTCTGCTGCCACGCCCAACCCCGACCCCCTGGACGGCAACGTCACGGGACTTGAGCCCGGCGGGGGAGTGCCGCCCGGCGAGACGCCGCCCGCCGAAGACCAGATGAGCGGCGACCAGGGACACGACGAATAAGCAGGACGACTACCAGAAGGAGTGTGCGATGGCTGACCGGCTGGTTGCCGACGTAATGGTGGAGCGCCTCAAAGCCTGGGGCGTCAACAGGGTCTTCGGCTACAGCGGGGACGGCATCAACGGCTTTATGGGCGCGCTGCGCCGCAGCGGCGAGGCCAGTAATACCGAGGGCCGCAGCAGCGGCGGGGCCGACAGCGCCAACGCCGGGGCCGGCGTCGAATTCGTCCAGGCCCGGCACGAAGAAACAGCGGCGTTCATGGCCGTCGGGCACGCCAAATACACCGGCCACGTGGGCGTGGTGACGTCCACCCAGGGGCCGGGCGCCGTGCACCTCCTGAACGGGCTCTACGACGCCAAGCTGGACAGCGTCCCGGTGGTGGCCATCATCGGCCAGCAGAGCCGAAGCGTGCTGGGGTCGGCCTACATGCAGGAAATCGACCTGCTTACGCTCTTCAAGGATGTGGCGGCCCAGTTCGCCCAAATGGTCAGCACCCCGGAGCAGCTTCCCATGGTTTTGGACCGCGCCTTCCGCACGGCCCTCGAAACCCGATCGCCCTGCGTAGTGATCGTGCCGCACGACATCCAGCAGGCCCCGGCCCCCGAGCTCGACCAGGAACACGGCATCATCGTCACCGCGCCGGAATGGCAGCCCGCCCGGGTGCTGCCCCACGATGATGACCTGGCGAGGGCCGCAGAGGTGCTGGGGACCGGCAGCAAGGTGGCATTCCTGGTAGGGCAGGGCGCCAAGAACGCCCAGGCCGAGGTGATCGCGCTGGCGCAGCAGCTGGACGCCGGCATCACCACGAGCCTCCTGGGAAAGCCGTACATGGATGAGACGCTGCCCTTCGCGGCGGGCACCATGGGGCACCTCGGCTCCACGGCCAGCGCGCATCTCATGGGGAACTGCGACACCCTCCTGATTATCGGCTCCAACGACCCGTGGACCGAGTTCTACCCGAAACCCGGCGCTGCCCGGGCCGTGCAGGTGGACATCGATGGCCGAAAGGTCGGAAACCGCTACCCCGTTGAAGTGGGCCTCGTGGGCGATGCCGCCGAAACCCTTGCCAGGCTCGCGGAGCTGCTGAAGGGGGAAGCTGGGCAGCCGGGGGCGCAGCCAGACGGGCAACCCGGCGGACAACCGGGTGTGCGGCCAGAGGCAGCTGCCCGCAAGCAGTGGCGGGCGGACGTGGAGGAGCAGGTCCGCAGCTGGCGGTCCCTCGCCGAGGAGCGCTCCCGCGTTCCGGCCAGGCCCGTCAACCCGGAGCTCGTGGTCCGCGAGCTCAGCGGCCGGTTGCCGCACAACGCCCAGGTGAGTGTCGACGTCGGGAGTTGCGTTTACTGGTATGCCCGCCAGCTGACCCTTCCGGAGGGAGTGCCGGCGCATCTTTCGGGGACGCTCGCCAGCATGGGCTGCTCGGTTCCGTACGGGATTGCGGCCAAGCTGGCCAGGCCGGACAGGCCCGTGGTGGCGCTGGCCGGCGACGGCGCCATGCAGATGGCCGGCATCGCGGAGCTGGTTACGGTCGCACACCGCTGGAGGCAGTGGCCTGACCCGCGCTTCGTGGTGTGCGTCTTCAACAACCGCGACCTGGCGGAGGTCACGTGGGAGCAGCGGGAAACCGAGTCCGAGCCGCGGTTCCCGGCAAGTCAGGAGATCCCGGACTTTCCCTATGCGGGCTACGCGGAGCTAGTGGGGCTGACCGGCATTCGCGTTGACTCCCCGGAGCAGCTCGCCGGTGCGTGGGACCGGGCGTTCGCGGCGGACCGTCCGGTGGTGCTCGAGGTCCTGACCGACCCCGACGTGCCACTCCTGCCGCCGTTCCCGGCGGGTGCCGAAAAGCTGGACGGGATGCGGTCCGCGCTCTCCGAGGAGGGTGAATCCGGGAAGGGTGCGGCAGCGTTGCTGGACACCTACGCGGGCCAGGAAGAATCGCAAGGCTGACCGCATTACGGACCAGGCAAACGCCTTCCTTGGCGGTGATGGCAGGATGGTGCCATGCGTATCCTCATCGCCCCTGACAAGTTCAAGGGATCACTCACCGCCGTCGAAGCCGCCGCCGCCATCGCTGAGGGTGCACTCCGCGTGTACCCGGAGGCTGTGACCACCCAGTTTCCGGTGGCCGACGGCGGCGAGGGAACCCTCGAAGCCGCCGTCGCCGCCGGTTACGAGGAGCGGATCAACGCCGTCGTTGGTCCCATCCTGGCTCCGATCGGCGCCGCCTGGGCCCTCCGGAAAGACCAGTCCGGCGCCATCACCGCAGTCATCGAGACCGCGCAGGCGTCCGGCCTGGCCCACATGGAGCCCACACCGGAGAACTCCCTGCGCGCACACAGTTATGGGTGCGGGCAGCTCATTGCCGCTGCCCTGGACGCCGGGGCCACGGAAATCGTGCTGGGCGTGGGCGGCTCGGCCATGACCGACGCCGGCAGCGGCGCCCTGCGCGCCCTGGGCCTGAAGCCGCTCGACGCCGCGGGTAACGTGGTGCCGCTGGGCGGCGGTTCACTGGCCGACGCCGTTTCCCTGGATGCCACCGGACTGGATCCGCGGCTCTCCGCTGTACGATTCCGGATCGCCGTCGATGTCCAGAGCCCGCTCTACGGAACCGCCGGCGCTGCGCACGTCTTTGGCCGCCAGAAGGGCGCCGATGATGACGCCATTGAGAAGCTCGACGCCGGGCTCCGTAACTGGGCGTCCCTCCTCCGTGAATCGACGGGCCGGGACGTCAACGTTCCGGGTGCCGGCGCCGCCGGCGGCTTCCCGGCGTCGTTCCTGGCATTCACCGACGCGTCGCTGGAAGGTGGATTCGCACTGGTTGCCGCGCTGACCGGGCTGGCCGAGAAACTTGCCGACGCCGACCTGGTGATCACCGGCGAGGGCTCCATGGACTCCCAGTCGCTCACCGGCAAGGCCCCGATCGCGCTCGCGGAGGCCGCGCGCGAACTCGGAATTCCGGTGGTGGCGGTGGCGGGACGCATCCTGGTCACGCCGGAGGAATTGGCCGAACATGGCGTGGTGGCTGCGGCGCAGCTGCTGGACGTCGCTCCCAGCCCGCAGGATGCCATCTCCGACGCGGGCAAGTACCTCGCCTGGGCGACGCGCCAGGTGCTGGAAGGGGCCTGAGCCTCCGCTCAGTCTCCCTCCTTCTTGGCCCTCCGGTGCAGGTGCACGGGGACATAGGCGAGGAGGATTGCCAGCACGGCCAAGAGTACGCCGCCGGCGATGAGGCCCACGGTGCGCCCGGCTGTAACGTCGAACACCAGCGCGGCGGTTCCCACACTCAGGGCAGCCACGCCGCCAAGGGCGATCTTGGTGATGTTGTCCGCGCTGGCCACGAGGGTGGCCTTGAGCCGCTTCCGGAACAGCCGGCGGTGGACGCTGACCGGCAGAAGGATGAACGCCGTTGTAAGGGCGGCGAGGCCCACGTTCACGAGGTAGAGCGTGACCTGGAAGTCATCGAGCGTCTCAAAGCGCTGCTGGAACGGCAGCGTGAGCAGGAAGCCGGCAAGGATCTGGACCCCTGTCTGCAGGACACGCAGCTCCTGGATCAGTTCCATCCAGTTCCGGTCCAGCTGCTCCTCGCGGGTCTCGTTCCGGCCGCTGCCAGCCGGGGCGTCCGGATCGGTCATGAACCCTCCTCTGTCTCGCCGCCAGCGTGCGCGCTTGCCTCAAACCTAGGCTCTAGTCTGCCCTAATTCAACAAATGCTAAGTTTACTGACTAACCTTGCGTAAGGTGGTGGACTTGCTCCTCAAACCTGCGTTAGGTTCGAACAACCGGCAGCCCGACAACGTGAACAGGTGGACAATGACCGACCCAGCCAAGCAGTCTGACCAGCCCGGCGATCCCCGGGGGACGTACCATTCGGGGCCTTTTCCAAAGCAGGAACAGAAGCAGCCGGGCCTGACCGCCCCCATGGATCCGCAGCCGGACCACGGCGAGCTGAGCTACGAGGGAAGCGGGGCGCTGGAGGGCAAGGCGGCGCTCATCACGGGCGGCGACTCCGGCATCGGCAAGGCGGTGGCCATCGCCTTCGCACGCGAGGGGGCCGACGTCGCCATTTCCTACCTTCCCGAAGAGGAGGACGACGCACAGGACACTGCCGAATGGATCCACAAAGCTGGCCGGCGGGCGCTGCTCCTCGCCGGTGACGGCAGGAACGAGGACTTTAGCACCGCGATAGTGCAGGACGCCGTGGCCGAGTTTGGCCGGCTGGATGTGGTGGTCCTGAACGCCGCCTATCAGAAGAACCGCGACAGCCTTGAGAGCCTCCCCACCGAGGAATTCGACCGAGTCTTCAAGACCAACCTGTATTCGCTGCTGTGGACTGCCCGGGCAGCAGTGCCGCACCTGAAGGCGGGGGCCTCGATCATCACCACGGCCTCCATCCAGGCATTCAATCCGTCTCCCGGGCTCATCGACTACGCCATGACCAAGGCGGCCCAGGTGGCCTTCACCAAAGCCCTCGCCCAGGAACTGGGACCCAAGGGAATCCGCGTCAACGCCGTGGCGCCCGGGCCCATCTGGACGCCGCTCATCCCGGCCACCGAATGGCCGGACAAGCTGCCCAAATTTGGTCAGGACACACCGCTGCAGCGTGCCGGGCAGCCCGCCGAACTCGCCCCCGCCTACGTTCTGCTGGCGTCCGACGCCGGTTCGTACATGTCCGGGGCGGTGGTTCCCGTCACCGGCGGCAAGGGTCTTTGAATTTTCCCGTAAATGCCAGCAATTCCCAGCCAAACAATTCCCCACCAAGCAGGAGGAACAGATGAGCCAGGACAACCAGCACGCAGCCCCCGAAGAGGAAGTTGGAGGCTACGGCACACCCACCGCGGAACAGGAAGCCGGCGGCCAGCAGTTTGCTCAGCCCCGTGAAGAGGAAGACTTCGACGCCGCGGGCCTGAACCAGAACAGCCCCGAGGGTGAGACCTTCCAGACCGGCACCCCGAACCTCAGCCACTTCGCCGAGGAGGACCAGGACAGTTCCGGCGAACCCGGGGCAGGTCGCTTCGGCGGGACCGACGACCAGCTGCACGCCGAGGCCGAAAGCAGCGAGCCCGGCTTTGAGCCCGTCCCGGGTGAATCGCCCCTGCCGCGCGATCCGGACGCCTCGCCCGGGGCCGGCGCCGAGGACGGGGACACGGCCGTGCCCTCGGCGGACGCCGAAATCGACGAAGGCAACGCAGACGAATCCGGCGCCGGACAGTTCTCCTCCGAACCCGGGCAGGAGGCCGCGGGCATTCCGGACGGCAGCGGGAACGACCTGCCGAAGGAAAAGTCACCCAACGACGACGACGAGACGTTCGACGCCGGATAAGCAGTCCGGCCAGCGCCACATATTTGCACCACTTTGAAATGCCAAGGCCGCGGCACCCCCGCTTAAACAGGGGGTGCCGCGGCCTTGTTGTTTGAGCCTAAGCCCCGAAAAGAGGAGCAGGAACGCTTAGCGCTTCTTGGGCTGCCTCTTCGCTGCGGCGTTGATGGCTGCCTTGGCGGCGGGCGGCAGGCCCTGCTGCTCGGTCTCGGGCTCGGCAGCGGTACCGCGCGCCTTCGCAATGGCCCTCATGCCGTGGTAGATCACCAGGGCCGCGGCGGACCCGAGCGCGATGCCCGTGAACTTCAGGTCCCCGACAGCCCAGGTGTAGTCCGCGATGCCGATGATGAGGGAGACCGCAGCCGTGGTCAGGTTGACCGGGTTCGAAAAGTTGACCTTGTTCTGGACCCAGATCTTCACGCCGAGGATGCCGATCATGCCGTACAGCATGGTTGCCGCGCCGCCCAGCACGCCGGGCGGAACGGTGGCGATCAGCTCGCCGAACTTCGGCGAGAAGCTGAGCAGGATGGCGAAGATGCCGGCCACCCAGTAGGCAGCCGTGGAGTAGACCTTGGTGGCCGCCATGACTCCGATGTTTTCCGCATAGGTGGTGGTGCCTGATCCGCCGCCGAAGCCGGCGAGGACCGTGGCGGCGCCGTCGGCCAGCAAGGCACGGCCGGAGACGCCGTCCAGGTTCTGGCCGGTCATGGCGGACACGGACTTAACGTGGCCGATGTTCTCCGCCACGAGAACCAGGACCACAGGAACGAACAGGCCCACCACGCCGAGGTGAAACTCCGGGGTCTGGAAGTGGGGAAGGCCCACCCAGGGGGCGGCGTCCATCTTGGAGTAGTCCACCTCGCCCCGGAGCATGGCTACGAGGTAGCCCACCACCACGCCCACCAGGATGCTGAGGCGGCCAATGATCCCGCGGAACAGGACGCTCACCACGATGATGGTCACCAGCGTGATCAGTGCTGTCACGGGGGCGGCGTCGAAGTTGTTCTTGGCGGCCGGAGCGAGGTTGAGCCCGATCAGTGCCACGATGGCACCGGTGACAATCGGCGGCATCAGCCGGTTGATCCAGCCGGCGCCGAACTTGTGCACGATCGCGCCGATCACGGCGAGGCCCGCTCCGGCCAGCACCACGCCGCCCAGCGCCCCGGGCACGCCGAACTGCTGCTGGGACGCCATGATGGGTGCGATGAACGCAAAGCTGGACCCGAGGTAGCTGGGGACGCGGCCCTGGGTGATCACGAGGAACAGGAGCGTGCCGATGCCGGAGAAGAAGAGGGTGGTGGCCGGCGGCATTCCGGTGATGATTGGCACCAGGAAGGTGGCGCCGAACATGGCCACAACGTGCTGCATTCCCACGCCGATGGTAATTGGCCAGGCGAGCCGCTCGCCGGGAGCCACCACCTCGCCAGGACGCACTGCCTTGCCGTTGCCGTGCAGCTTCCATTTGATTCCGAGCATGCTCATTGGCGGGGCCTTTCGGAGAGGGAGTTTGCCCGCTCGCCGGGCTGGATCTTCAGGAGCAAGAATACCCCGCCCGCCGCGGGCAGGAGAGGTGGCTTCCGGCCTGCAGCGTATCCGGCAAGCCCGGGGCGCCCCGTGTGTCAAACGTCACGCTGGCCAATAGGCCGAAGCGGGAAGAGCGTGCCGCCGGATTCGGTTGAACCCAACGAAAGCAACCAGGACTGTCCGACGCCGCCCACAGGGGATGTCGGCCTAGTGAAAGGGGCGTGAATGACAATCGCCCATGAAGAAGCAGTGATCGATTCCGCCGCCCTTGATGCCATCTTCGCCGAAGCCCGCACCGCCAACGCTTTTACCGGTGAAGTGAGCGAGCAGCAGGCCCGCGCCATCTACGAACTGACCAAGTTCGGCCCCACGGCCTTCAACTCCCAGCCGCTGCGGGTCACCTATGTGCGCTCGGAGGAAGCCCGCGCCAAGCTCGTGGCCGCGCTGTCCTCGGGCAACCGGGCCAAGACGGCCTCGGCACCCCTGGTGGCAATCCTTAGCTACGACACCGCCTGGCAGGAGCAGTGGGACAACTTCCTCCCCGGCTACAACGCCCCCAAGGCCATGTACGACGCCTCCCCGGACCTGGCCACCTCCACGGGCAACAACAACGCCCACCTGCAGGCCGGCTACTTCATCCTGGCCGTCCGCTCGCTCGGCTTCGCGGCCGGCCCGATGACCGGAGCGGACTTCAACGCCATCGATGCGGAGTTCTTCCCGGCAGGCGACCAGAAGAGCTTCCTGGTGGTGAACATCGGCCAGCCAGGCCCCGAGGCCTGGGGTGAAGCCAAGCCCAAGTTCGCTTACGAAGACGTCGTCCGCACGGTCTAAGCGTCTCGGGTATCGCGCGTCGCCGGTACTACCCTGCTAATTGCCGCGGACACGGAATGCCTCCGGCAATATGGGGGACATTCCGGAGGCATTCGGGACAGTATTTTTGCAGTTCAGAACCGCAAGGCATGCATCCGGGCCACTTCCAATATTAGTCCTGTTTGGACCTGTTGGCCCGTCCGACCTGAGGCAACATGCGGCTCGGACAGCAGCAGAAAAGCGCCAGATGGCTGAGGCCATCCGGCGCTTTTCCGGTCCCTGGCGGGGTTAGGAGATGACCCCGTCCACCAGCGCCTTGGCTTCGGCCTGGACCTGCTTGAGGTGGTCGGCGCCCTTGAAGGACTCCGCGTAGATCTTGTAGACGTCCTCGGTGCCGGAGGGGCGGGCCGCGAACCACGCGTTCTCGGTGACCACCTTCAGGCCGCCGATCGAGGCGCCGTTGCCCGGCGCCTTGGTCAGCTTCGCCGTGATGGTCTCGCCGGCCAGCTCAGTGGCAGTGACGTCCTCCGGCGACAGCTTGCCCAGCGCGGCCTTCTGGTCCCGCGTGGCGGCGGCATCGATCCGCGCATAGACGGGCGCGCCGAACTGGTCGGTGAGCCCCTTGTAGAGCTGGGACGGCGACTTGCCGGTGACAGCAGTGATCTCCGAGGCCAGCAGCGCCAGCAGGATGCCGTCCTTGTCCGTGGTCCACACGCTGCCGTCGCGCTTGTTGAACGAGGCGCCGGCCGATTCCTCGCCGCCGAACGCACCTTCGCCCGAGAGCAGGCCGGGGACAAACCACTTGAAGCCCACGGGCACCTCCACGAGCTTGCGGCCCAGGCCGCCCGCCACGCGGTCGATGATCGAGGAGGAAACGAGGGTCTTGCCCACGACGGAGTTCGGGTTCCAGCCGCTGCGGTTGCGGTACAGGTAGTCGATGGCCACAGCGAGGTAGTGGTTGGGGTTCATCAGGCCGCCGTCAGGGGTAACGATGCCGTGCCGGTCGGCGTCGGCGTCATTCCCGGTGGCGACGTCGAAGGCGGCGGAGCCGTCCGCACCAACAGACATCCGGTTGATGAGCGAGGCCATGGCCGACGGGGAGGAGCAATCCATCCGGATCTTCTCGTCCCAGTCCAGGGTCATGAAGGCCCACTGCGGGTCCACCGTGGGGTTGACCACCGTGAGGTTCAGCTGGTGGCGTTCACCGATCTCGCCCCAGTAGTCCACGGACGCGCCGCCCATGGGGTCGGCCCCGATCCGCACTCCTGCGTCGCGGATGGCGTCCAGGTTCAGGACGGAGGGCAGGTCGTCCACGTAGCTGCTCAGGAAATCGAATTTTCCGGTGGTTTCGGCCTCGAGGGCCTGGGCGAGCGGAATCCGCTTCACGCCGCGCAGGCCGTTCTCCAGCAGTTCGTTGGCGCGGTTGGCGATCCAACCTGTCGCGTCGGTGTCGGCCGGGCCGCCGTGCGGAGGGTTGTACTTGAAGCCGCCGTCGGCCGGCGGGTTGTGGCTCGGCGTAACAACAATGCCGTCAGCCTGTGGGGCTCCGGCCGGGGCGTTGCGGTTGTATGTGAGGATGGCGTGGCTCAGTGCCGGGGTGGGGGTGTAACCGTGCCGCGCGTCGATGAGGACGTTAACGCCGTTGGCGGCCAGCACCTCAAGGGCGGAGTTCTGCGCCGGTTCGCTCAGCCCGTGGGTGTCCTTGGCCAGGAACAGTGGCCCGGTGATGCCCTGTCCGGCGCGGTACTCCACGATCGCCTGCGTGATCGCCACGATATGCCCTTCGTTGAAGGACGCTTTCAGGCTTGATCCGCGGTGCCCGGAGGTACCGAAGGCCACGCGTTGGCCGGGATCCGCCAGGTCAGGCTTGACGTCGTAGTACGCGTCGAGCAGTGCGGTCAGGTCGACAAGGTCTTGGGGTTGGGCAACTGTGCCCGCTCGGCTAGCCATGGCACCAGCATGCCAGACGACGGCGGGGGGCAACACGGAGTGTCCGGATTCCGGCCCCTGTGACGCAGAATGTCATCAATTTCCGGGACTACTTGCATTTAGCTGGACAAAAAACTGAGTAGTGCCGGAAAAGTACTTATATACCCGCCCCTGAGGGGGCTGTTACGTTCAAACGGCAGGAACCCGGCCGGTGCCATGTACGACGCCGGGCGGCCGGACCAGCGGAAACGTCCCGGAAGCCTGTGGCTGAATTTCAGCCGAACCATCAGTTGGCCGGAAATTCGGCCCGTTTGGACGGGCAATTTTGTCCGGCTTTCCGGGCCGGGCATTTACGGCCGCATGATTTGGCCCGGTTGAATTGCGCCGGTCATTTGGAAGACGAGCGAGCTATGCAGAGGTGAACAATGGGGGCTGGAGATGCAGCATTCGAACGGACGAGGCTCGCCTCTGAACGGATCGCGCGGCTGAAGCGTGACCTCGCGCCCATCGGCGGCGGCTCCGTTGACGGCTCTGGCCACGCTGGCAGGGGCGGCCCTGGCCACGGTGCCGGAACTTCCGGTACGGATCCCGTCGGTGCGGAGCAGAGCAGCCATCTTGTGGCCGAGAGGCTTGCCCAGCTTGGGCCTCACGGCTGGTTCCTCCTGCACGATGTCCATTGGCCCGGCCGCCCGCTGGCCCGGCTTGAGCATGTCCTGGTGGGCCCCGGCGGAGTGGTGGTGGTCAGCGCCAAGAACTGGTCCGGCCGCGTCGACGTCGTTGACGGCGTCCTTCGGCAGAACGGTCATGACCGGTTCCCGGCGGTGGAGACGGCGCTGTCGCAGGCAGCCGCGGTGGCTGCGGTCCTTCCGGCGCAATGGCGGAGGCTGGTCCGCTCCCTGATCTGCCTCACGGCCCAGCCGGAACTGCGGGGCACCACCGGTTCGGGCATCGAGGTGCGGGGGATCGACTGCATCGCGGCCGCCGTGGCCGACTTGCCGGACACACTGGACGCACCCGCGGTTCTGTTGCTCTATGCCCAGCTTGGGCAACTCCTCACCCGCCCGCAGGTGCCGGAGGCCGGCACCGTCCGGAACCCTGCGTACCGCCCCGACGCGGGGAGCCCAGCCCCGGGTCACCCGATTCACAGGAACCCAGTCCACAGGCGTCCCGTTCCACCGCACTACCTGTACGGCCGGGACCGGCGGCCAGGCACCGTGCTGCGTGTGGTGGGAAGGTCCCTCGTCGCGGGCGTCGTTTCCGCGGCGTTGCTGGCGCCGCCTCTGTGGCTGCTGTGGGAGCTGCTTCCCAAGTGAGCCGGGCAACCCAAATGATCCGCCTTCCCGGACCATTGCCCTGGTGGCGGCGGTAATGTTCTGTTGAGGACCACATGAGGGGATTTCCATGACAGAGCAGCGTCCCGGACCCGGCGACGAGCCGACACCGGACACCCGCCACCATTCGCCGTACGGTACCCAGGGCCCGGACATCCCGGCTCCGCCACTGTACGATCCAGCCCAGTACACCAAGCCGCTGAATGCGCCGCCCGGCCAGCAATATGGCGGCCAGTATGACGATGCCGGCCAGCAATACAACCAGCCAGCCAGCCCCTATGGCCAGCAGTACGGCTACCAGTATGGCCAGCAATACAGTCAGGCGTATGCCAGCCCCTACGGCCAGCCGTCGTACTACGGCGCACCGCCGCAGCCGAAGGGCCTGAGCATTGCCAGCCTGTGCTGCGGGATCGCTGTCTACCTGGGCTTTGGATTCTTCATCCTGCCGCAGTTGGCCGCAGTGATCCTTGGCCACCTGGCCCTGCGGCGTGAACCGTCAGGGCGAGGCTTCGCCATTGCCGGCCTGGTGATGGGGTACCTGGGTTTGGTCTTGACCGTCCTCGCCATCGTGGGGATCACCATCCTGGCGAGCGTCGCCAGCACGTCCAGCACGATCTGAGCGGCCAGTACTGACCTAGAACCCCAGCTGGGCTGCCACCTGCAGGAGCAGTGCCTCCGAGCCGGGCCGCCCAATCAGCTGGATGCCCATCGGCAGTCCAGCTCCGGGGCTGCCGCCGGTCCAGTGCACAGGGATGCTGACGGCCGGCAGGCCGCACACATTGACCATGGACGACCACGGTGCGAACTCGCACTGCCTCCGGTAGTCGCCGTCGGCGTCGCCTGCCCATTCCGGGGACGGCCACCTGGCGTCCCCGTGGCCCGACCCGGTGAACCAGCCCACCGGGCGCGGTGTCTGGGCCAGTGCCGGAGTCAGGATCAGGTCCCACGCCGAATACTGCGCCAGTGTGTCGCGCTCAAACTGCCGCAGGAACGCGAGGCATTCATTGAGTTTGGCCGCGCTCCGCTGCTGCGCGCGCCGCCGGAAGGTGCGGGTCAGCGGCGTCAGCAGGGCCTCGCGGTGAGGTGGGATGCGGGCCGCGCCCACGCCCGCGGTCCAGGCGGTGGTGAACGCGTCGGGGTAACGGTTGTCGTACCGGATGTCAGCCTCGGCCACGTGGTGGCCCGCCTCGGTGAGCAGCCGGATGCCGGCCTGCAGCGCGTCCAGTGCCTGCGGATCCGGGGTGAACGGGAAGATCGCGCCCCACGGGCTGTCCAGGCTGACGCCGATCCGCAGCGAAGCAGGCGCGCGGCCAACGGCATCCAGGTAGCCCGCCCCGTCCTGTTGTCCTGGGCCGTTGGTGGCCAGGACATCGAGCAGCAGTGCGGCGTCAGCCGAGGTGCGCGCCAGTGGTCCGGCCACCACCAGGCCGGCGGGATCCCCGCTGCTTTCCCCTGCCGGGACCACGCCCCTGCCGGGCTTCAGGCCCAGCAGGCCGCATGCTGCTGCCGGGATCCGGATCGAGCCGCCGCCGTCGGTCCCGGGCGCGAACGGCACCAGCCCCGCCGCCACGGCAGCGGCGCTGCCGCCGGAGGAACCGCCCGACCCCCGGCTCAGGGCATATGGATTGCGCGACGGCGGTGCGATGCGGTTTTCGCTGTAGGCCGTCAGCCCGAACTCAGGTACCTGCGTCTTGCCGAGGGAGATGGCGCCGGCGCTCCTGAGCGCTGCCGCGAGGGCGCCGTCGGTCGGTGCGGGACGCCGGTCCAGCGCTGCGCTGCCGTGGGTGGTGACCACGCCGGCAACATCGGTGAGGTCCTTGAACGCTACCGGCATCCCGTGCAGCGTAGGCAGCGGCTGGTCCGCACGACGCCGGGCGAAGAGGGCGTCTGCGGCAGCAGCCTCGGCCATCGCCCTCGGCCCGGTGACGGTAATGAAGGCGCCCAGCCTCGGGTTAGATTCTTCGATCCGCGCCAGGAAATGAGCGGTGACTTCGCGGGCGGAGACCTCGCCGGAACGCAGCGCTGCCCTCAGCTGCACCGCCGGCAGGCGGTGGATGTCAGCCAGGTGGTGTGGGGCGGACACTGTGCTCCTTTGCGGCGGCTCGCAGGCTTCGGACCAGCGTAACCTGTGCCGGCGAGGGGTGCGGCGTGCTGCGCTGGCGATACGCTGGAGCTAAGAGCTTGAGGCCAAGGAGAGGACTCCCATGAGCGATTTCGATACTGTCACCGTGAAGGACGTCCCCGCGGACGCCACCATTTTGGACGTGCGGGAGGACTACGAATGGGCGGCAGGTCACGCTGAGGGCGCCCTGCACATCCCGCTGGACCAGCTGCCCGGGCGCCTGGACGATCTGGACCCGGACCAGGACCTGTACGTCATCTGCCGGACCGGCGGGCGCTCCTTCCGGGCAGCGCAGTGGCTGGTGGGCCAGGGCTACTCCGCGGTGAACGTGGCCGGCGGCATGGACCAGTGGCTGGAATCCGGCAAGCCGCTGGTGTCCGACAACGGCCTCAAGCCGGTGATCCTGTAGCAGTTTCCCGCCGAGGCCGTTCCGCCGGCCAGCGTTAGCTCTGCCCGTCCCGTACCCGCAAAGGAATATCCATGCCGTCCGCCCGCCGCACCTACACCTTCCTCGGCCCGGAGGGCACGTTTACGGAGGCGGCGCTCCTGCAGGTTCCGGATGCTGCCGAATCCGTTCGGATCCCCTCCTCCAACGTCAACACGGCCCTGGACAGGGTGCGGGACGGATCGGCTTACGCAGCAATGGTGCCCATCGAAAACTCGGTGGAGGGCGGCGTCACGGCCACCCTGGATGCCATTGCCACGGGAGCGGAACTGAGGATCATCCGCGAGGCCCTCGTGCCCATCAGCTTCGTGCTGGTGGCGCGGCCCGGCGTCGAGCTTTCCCGGATCCTTCGGATCTCCACGCACGGACACGCCTGGGCGCAGTGCCGCCTGTGGGTGGACGAGCATATTCCCAACGCCGAATACATCCCCGGTTCGTCCACGGCAGCTGCCGCGATGGGGCTGCTGGAGGACGACGCGCACTACGATGCCGCCATCTGCGCGCCAATAGTCGCCGCGGAGCAGCCGGGGCTGCACGTGCTGGCCGAGAACATCGGTGACAACCCCGGTGCCGTCACCCGGTTCATCCTGGTCAGCCGCCCGGGCGTCCTGCCGGCCCGGACCGGCGCGGACAAGACAACGGTGGTGGTACCCCTTCCCGAGGACCGGCCGGGTGCCCTGATGGAAATCCTGGACCAGTTCGCCACCCGCGGCGTGAACCTGAGCCGCATCGAGTCCCGGCCCACCGGGCAGTACCTGGGGCACTACTTCTTCAGCATCGACGCCGACGGCCACGTAGGCGATGCGCGGGTGGCCGACGCCCTTGCCGGCCTGCACCGGATCAGCCCCGCCACGCGGTTCCTTGGTTCGTACGGACGCGCCGATGCGCAGGCTCCCGTGGTCCCGGACCACACGTCCGACGAGGCATTCCAAGCGGCGCATGCATGGGTCGAGGGGATACTCGCCGGCAACTCTCTGGACTCGGAGGCACCGGTGGAAGCTTCGCCGTCAGCGTAGATAAATGCCCCGGGGGGCACTTCCCTGCCCCTGTTGCTGTGCGTATGCTTGCATGATCAATAAAGGGATGGCCCCAACGAGAGGAGCGGGTCATGTCGGACAAGAATGACAATGACGGCCAGGGAATGATCGTCAATCCCAAACCCACAGCTGAGAACCAGGACTGGGACGGGGACGATGCCGACCGTGCGGACCGGCTGCGTTTCGAAGAGGAACAGGCCATGATCCGCGAACAGTCCGAAGCCCGGGCAGCCGCCAAAGCCGCTGCCGAATCCGCCAAGGCTGCCGAATCCGCGAAGCACGCACGGTCAGCCTAAGCGAGCGGCTTCTTCCCTGACCCGCACCAGCAGCGATCTCGGCTCCACCTGGACTGTCACCTTTGTGGCGTCACCCGACGTGTCGCCGTCGAGCTGGGTGGGCATCGGTTCGGGGCACTTGATAACCACCTTGCCGGAGCGGTACACGCTCATGACGGGCAGATGCCGCTTGTGCTTGAACAGGATCTTGGCGTACATCGCCAGCCAGCCCACGGCGCTGCGGGGGCTCATGACCACCACGTCCAGCATGCCGTCGTCGATCATGGCCTGCGGGATGAAGTCGATCCCGCCCGGAACCAGGCCGCAGTTGGCAAACAGGACGCTGCGGATCTTCCTGGACTGGTCCGGCTGGTCATCCAGTGAGATGGCCACCTTTTTCCTGCGCCCGGGAAGGTGGCGGACGCCTGCCTCCGTGTAGGCAAGCCAGCCGACGAAGCGCTTGAGCTCATCGTTCGTGTCGCCCACCACCTCGGCGTCCATGCCGATGCCGGCGATGACGAGGAACAAGTGGCTCGAGGAGTGGCCAGTGCGGGAGTTTTCGATTTCCATCCGCGCCGTGTCGATGAAGCGCTGGTGGCCAAAGAGCGCAATCTGGATGCTGCCGTACAGGTCGTAGACGTCCAGGTCCACGTTGCGGGCCAGCAGGTTCCCGGTGCCGAGGGGGATCAGGCCCATCGCCACCCCGCTGTGGGCGAGGGCTTCGGCCGCCACGCGCACGGTCCCGTCGCCGCCGCCCACCAGAACGACGTCGGCCCCGTACTCCAGCGCCGCCCGGACCTGCGTGTGGCCCGGGTCCTCCGGCGTTGTTTCGAAGAAGCGGGGCTCCTCCCAGCCAGCGGCAAGGCAGGCGCGCTGGATGGTGGCGCGGGCTTCACCGGCCTTGGCCTTGATGGGGTTGAGGATGACGGCGACGCGCTGGCGTTCCAGGCCGTGTTCGTGGGCCTCTTCCCGCACCGCGCTGCGGACGTGCAGGGCCTTCAGCCGGCGCACGCCCCACCAGCTGGAGACGGCGAAGGCCAGTGCTACAGCGATCAGGACGTAAAGAAGCAGGTCGCTCATGGTGCTCCCACACTATCCCGCCCGGAGTGCCCCGCAGATTCGATACCCTTGTCTGGTGATCGACGTAAAAGACCTCAGCGAAAATCCGGAGAAGTTCCGCGCCAGCCAGCGCGCCCGCGGTGCGGACGAAACCCTGGTGGACGCGATCATCGACGCCGACGCCGCGCGCCGCACGGCACTGATCAGCTTCGAGAACCTCCGCGCCGAACAGAACGCGTTCGGCAAGAAGGTGGCGCAGGCCAAGGGCGAGGAAAAGCAGGCGCTGCTCGCCGAGGTCCGCGAACTGGCGGGTGCTGTGAAGGCTGCCTCGGCCGAGGCCGACGCCGCCCAGGCCAAGCAGGAAGAACTGCTGCGCACCATTCCCAACCTCATTGAAGAGGGCGTTCCGCCCGGCGGTGAGGACGACTACGTTGTGGTCAAGACCGTGGGCACGCCCCGCGAATTCCCGGACTTCGAGCCGCGTGACCACCTCGAGATCGGCGAGCTGATCGGTGCGATCGACATGGAGCGCGGCGCCAAGGTCTCCGGCGCGCGCTTCTACTTCCTCCGCGGCGTGGGCGCCCGGCTGGAAATGGCCTTGCTGCAGATGGCCATGGAGCAGGCCATCGAGGCCGGCTTCATCCCCATGATCACCCCAACGCTCGTCCGCCCGGAGACCATGCAGGGCACCGGGTTCGATGTAAAGCACGACGCCGAGATCTACCGTCTCGCCGAGGACGACCTTTACCTGGTGGGCACCTCGGAGGTGCCGCTTGCGGGATACCACGCGGACGAGATCCTGGACCTCTCCGCCGGGCCCATCCGTTTCGCCGGCCAGAGCTCCTGCTACCGCCGCGAGGCCGGTTCGCACGGCAAGGACACCCGCGGGATCATCCGCGTCCACCAGTTCAACAAGGTGGAGATGTTCATCTACACCACGGTGGAAGAGGCTGCGGCAGAGCATGAGCGCCTGCTGGCATGGGAAGAGCAGATGCTGGCCAAGTGCGAGCTCCCGTACCGCGTGATCGACACCGCCGCGGGGGACCTCGGCATGTCCGCGGCCCGCAAGTTCGACTGCGAAGCCTGGGTCCCCACCCAGGGCGCGTACCGCGAGCTGACGTCCACCTCCAACTGCACCACCTTCCAGGCGCGCCGCCTGAACATCCGTGAGCGGGTGTTCAGCGAGGACGGCAGCCCGAAGGGGACCCGTGCGGTGGCCACGCTCAACGGCACGCTGGCAACAACCCGCTGGATCGTGGCCCTCCTGGAACACCACCAGAACGCTGACGGCTCAGTCAACGTACCGGCGGCCCTGCAGAAGTACCTCGGCGGGCTTGAGGTCCTTCCGGTTCTCTAAGCGATTCCATCCACCGGGTAAATACTCACACCGGGGACAATCTGTGAGTATTTACCCGGTGTTCACACGCTGCTGTGCTCTGCGTCCTAGCTGGTGTCAGGGGCATCTGCTCTACTAGGAGGCATGACTACACTGACTGAATCCTCAGCAGCCGGCATCGAAGACCGGCGAGAAGCACAACAGAAACTCATGATCGCCCTGGACGTGGACGGCACCCTCGTGGACCACGACGGCCATATGTCCGCTCCGGTCCGCGACGCCGCACAGGCTGTGGTGGCGGCCGGGCACGAGGTTATGATCGCCACCGGACGTTCACTCAACGCCACGCTGCCCATCATCGAACAGATCGGCCTGGACCGCGGTTACACCGTCTGCTGCAACGGCGGCGTGACGCTGCGCCTGGATCCCGGACTGCCCAACGGCTACGACATCATCCACAAGGCCACCTTCGATCCCGGCCCGGCGCTCCGCGCCCTCCGCAAGCGCCTGCCGGCAGCCAAGTACGCGCTGGAGGATGAGGACGGGAACTTCCTCTCCACCGAACGCTTCCAGGATGCGAGCTTCGGCGTCGAGGCCATCGGCGTGGACTTCCAGACGATGCTTGAGGCCACGGCCGTGCGCGTCGTCGTCTTCAGCGCGGAGAACACGCCGGAGGAGTTCAACGAGGCCATCGAGCATATCGGCCTTGCCGGTGTGACTTATTCCGTCGGCTGGACCGCGTGGCTGGACATCGCGGCGGCCGGGGTCACCAAGGCCAGTGCACTGGAGAGCCTCCGCAGCCGCCTTGGCGTTGATCCGGCCGCCACGGTTGCCATCGGGGACGGCCGCAACGACATCGAGATGCTCGCCTGGGCGGGCCGCGGGGTGGCCATGGGGCAGGCCCCGGAGGAAGTGGTCGCCGCCGCGGACGAGGTCACCAAGTCGGTTTACGACGACGGCGCCGCCCACGTGCTGCGCGGCCTCCTCTAGCGGGCGGCCGCACGGCATGGGCCGGGGCTAGCGTACGTCGAGAATCAGCGCGAGCAGCCTGGCCGCCGCAGGCCGGGCTGAGTGCTCCTCATTCCACTGCGACCTCGCCACGGCCTTGCTGACAGCCTGGGAGGTGATGCCGAGTTCGGCGGCCACGGCCTTTTGCTGGCCGCGCACTCCGGGGGTCATCAGGTCAAGCACGCGCCACTCGGCCTCGCTCCTGTCCCGGACTATGTGGCCCAGCAGGCGCAGCACAGACTCCGACTCGGCTGCCACGTCCGCCAGGGGACCCTCCACGGCCACCGGGATGCGCTCTTTGCTGTTGCGGAGGCGGTCCACCGCCCGGCGGGCGTAGATGAGGCCATGCCCGCTGGCGTCCTTGATCTGGTTCGGCAGCGGCTCATTGACCGGACCTACCCCGATCCCCACGTACCAGCTTCCGCAGCGGAGCGCGATCAGGGCGGCATCCACCGCCTGGTGCGGGCAATCCACGATCCCTTGCACCTCGTCCTCAACGGAGCGGTCGAAGTCCAGTCGCGCCGGGATATGCCGTAGGTCCTTGAGGAGATGCGGGACCCGGTCGCCGTCGCGCCGGCTGTCTGTTTGATTGATAGTCAGCGTGAACATGGTGGAAATCAGACTACCGGGTGCCCGTGGCGAGGCAAGCCGGGAGCCTACGCGACGTTACGGATCTCACGGCCGGTGAACAACAGGAGAATACGACGGCGGCCGGTGCGGTTCGTTGTGAACTGCACCGGCCGCCCCACCGCCGCCCTAACCTCGCTGCGCTCGGCCAGGGAACCCTGGCGGCGTGGGCCCAGTCGAAGCCATGCGCCGGGCTGTGTCAGTGCGCTGCGGGCACGTAACGCTTGATTGATGCCTCAAGTTCGGCTTCGGCAGCAGCGCGGTCGGCCCAGCCTTCGGCCTTGACCCACTTGCCCGGCTCCAGGTCCTTGTAGCGGGTGAAGAAGTGCTCGATTTCCTTGATCAGGAATTCGTTGACGTCGCTGACTTCCTGGATGTGGTCGAACCGCGGGTCGGCCGGGACGCAGAGGACCTTGGCGTCTCCGCCGCCGTCGTCGGTCATGTTGAAGACGCCGATGGGGCGGGCTTCGACGATCACGCCCGGGACCAGGTCGAAGTCCTGCAGGAGCACCAGTGCGTCCAGCGGGTCACCGTCTTCGCCGAGGGTGTTCTCGAAAAAGCCGTAGTGGGTGGGGTACTGCATGGAAGTGAAGAGGACACGGTCCAGGCGGACTCGGCCGGTCTCATGGTCGACTTCGTACTTGACGCGCGATCCCTTGGGGATCTCGATGGTCACGTCATGCTTCATGGAATGCTCCTCGACGATTGCTTGGTGTTCGCGGCACACGCGATGATCAACCAAAAATGGACTGTCGGTGCCGCCGACTACTATTGAGGATATAGCGAGAGGCCCAGGTTTCAGGAACTAATGGGGTAATTTCAGGACTTTGAGGACCAGCAGCATGAGCGGCACCAGGGGCACGGCGAGCGGCCGCGGCAGGCTTTCCACTGTGGTCCGCAGCTGGCCAACCCTCCTGATCACAGTGCTCCTACTCGCCCTGGCCCTGCCCGCCGGGATGCTCATTGCCCCCGCGCTCACCGGTCCGGGCCGGTCCACGGCCGAACCCGCCCGGACCCCGGCCTGGCAGCTGGTCCCGGAACGCCTGTCCGTCCCGCAGGGCATCGATCCGCTCAGCAGTGCCGCGCCGGTGCCGGTTCCCGCCAATGTTGCGGCCCGGCTGGACCCCGTGCTCAAGACCGACGGCGGGGGCTCCTTCACGGCCGTTGTCCAGGATGCCCTCACCGGCAAGGTCCTCTATGACCGGGAAGGCGCCGCCAACAGAATCCCGGCCTCCAACATGAAGCTCCTCACGGCCGTGGCCGCGCTGCGGGGGATCGGCCCCGAGGAACGGTTCAGCACCAAGGTGGTCGCCGGCGCAGTTGTCGCAACGCCTGGAGCAGCTACGGCGGCCGCCACGAGGTCAGTCGTGCTGGTGGGTGGCGGCGACGTGCTGCTCGGCGCCGGCGACTCCGCCGAGTCCAAGGTCCTCGGCCATGCCGGGCTCGCCACGCTGGCCAAACAGACTGTGGAGTCACTGCGGAAAGGCGGTTTCAAGGGGCAGGTCCAGGTGCTGGTGGATGACTCCCTTTTCACCGGTCCGGCGCTGAACCCGGCCTGGAACCCGGCTGACGTTGCGGCCGGGGAGACGGCCCCGCTGTTCCCGCTGGCCCTGAACTCGGCGCGGTTTGACCCCGCAGACACCACGGCTCCGCGGCCCCAGGACTCCGCCATCGCCTCGGGGGAGGCGTTCGCCGCCGGCCTTGAAGCGGCAGGTACCGCCGCCGGCATCCAGGTGGCACCCGCCGTCGTACGTCTTGACGGAAAGCCGGCGGCGGACGCCAAAGTCCTCGCCGAGGTGCAGTCCGCCACCGTCAGCCAGCAGGTGGACCTGATGCTTCAGACCTCGGACAACTACCTCGCGGAAACCCTTGGCCGCCTGACAGCTGTGGCGGGCGGCCAGCCGGGAACGAACGAGTCGGCCAAGGCTGCCGTCCTTGAGCAGCTCTCCGGGCTGGGAATTCCCACGGATGGCATGGTCGCCGCGGATGTCTCCGGGCTGGCCCTGGCCAACCAGGTTTCCGCCCGCCAGTTCTCGGAGGTGGTTCGCGCCATCACCAACGGCAAGGACACCCGGCTCAGGGCTGCCCTGGCGGGGTTCCCCGTGGCGGGGCTGACGGGCACGCTCGGCGACAGATACATCGACGAATCCACGGCCGAGGGCGCCGGCCTGGTGCGGGCCAAAACAGGAACCCTGAACACGGTCATTGCGCTGAGCGGGTATGTGGTGGACGCCGACGGCAGGCTCCTGGTGTTCTCCTTCATCGGCAACGGCCTGACGCCGGGAGCCGAGGGCAACAAGCCTGCCCTGGACGCAGCGGCCACGGCGCTGGCCGGCTGCGGCTGCGGCTAGGGCTGTCGCCGGCTTCGCGTGCGGTGCCCTGCAGGTTCGCCGGTCAGCGAACTTAAGGCGCGCTGCAGGGCACGTATGTTCTGATGGAGCGTATGGAGTCCACTGCAAGCCAGTCATCCGCACCTGAGCAGACCCTCATCAACTGGGACCTTGCCGCGTCCGCCGCAGCACGGCTGGCTCCCCCCGGTCCGTCGCTGACTGCCGCCGAGATCGGCGACGCCGTCTCCCAGCTGCGGGAGCTGGCAGATGCCTCCGTTCCGTACGTCCATCAGATCACCGGGCTGGAGGCTGCACGGGATCTCCGTGACTCCTCCGTCCTCGTTGTGGACCGTGCCTCGTGGGCGAAGGCCAACACGCAGAGCTTCGCGGTGATGCTGAAGCCCGCCATCGAAAAGATGCTGGAGAACCGCCGCGGCACCATCAGCCCCGGAGCCGCGACGGTCAGCGGTGCCATCACCGGCAGCCAGCTCGGCGCCGTGCTCGCGTTCCTCTCCAGCAAGGTCCTGGGCCAGTATGACCCCTTTGCCGCGCTCGCCGAAGGATCGCAGGCGCCGTCGGGCGGGCGCCTGCTGCTCGTGGCGCCCAACATCATCGCCGTGGAGCGCGAGCTGAATGTGACCCCCACGGATTTCCGGCTCTGGGTATGCCTGCACGAGCAGACGCACCGGGTGCAGTTCGCTGCGGCACCGTGGCTCCGGCACCACATGCTGAATGAGATCGACAACCTCAGCGGGCACCTGCTGGGCAACGTGGACTCCCTCATGGAACGCGCCTCGGCGGCAGCACGCTCGCTCAAGGACCGTGCCGCCTCCGGTTCCACCCCGGGCCGCGGCGCCATCCTCGATCTCCTGCAGGATCCCGAGGAGAAGGCCTCGCTGTCCCACCTCACGGCGGTCATGAGCCTGCTCGAAGGCCACGCCAATGTGGTGATGGATGCCGTGGACGCCAGCATCGTCCCCTCTGTGAAGACCATCCGGCAGCGGTTCAACGCCCGCGGCAAGGACAGGGGTGTCATCGAGAAGTTCATCCGCAGCATGCTGGGCCTGGACGCCAAGATGAAGCAGTACAGCGACGGCGCCAAGTTTGTCCGCGCCGTGGTGGACGTGGCCGGGATGGACGGGTTCAACCGCGTCTGGGAGGCGCCGGCGAACCTGCCCACCGAAGAGGAAATCCACAACGCCAGGATCTGGCTCGACAGGATGGGTTTCTAGGTTTTTCGTGCAGCACCTCCCCAACACTGCAGCCGGCTCTGTGACCGGCGGTGCCGTTCCCGGCGGACCTCTTCCCAGCGGATCTCTTCCCAGTGGAAGGCGGCGGCCGGGCCGGCTGGCGCCGGTGCTCGGCACGGCACGGAAAATGCTGCAGGATGCGCTGGCCGAAGCCGGCTATCCCGAACGCGTCCTGGTGGCCTGCAGCGGCGGCCCCGACTCCCTGGCCCTGGCAGCGGTGGCCGCCTACTTTGCGCGCCGCGGCCATGTGGACGGCCGGCCGGTGACCGTGGGCGCCGTGATAGTAGACCATCAGCTGCAGCCCGGCTCCGCCGATGTTGCGGCGAAAACCGCTGGGACCCTCCGGGACCTGGGCCTGGACCCGGTGCAGATACGGACCGTCAATGTCGCCTCCACCGGTTTCGGGCCGGAGGCAGCAGCCCGCGATGCCCGCCATGCCGCACTTGAGGCGGCGGCAGGGGAGTGGGACGCCGGCGCCATCCTCCTGGGGCACACACTCGATGACCAGGCCGAGCAGGTGCTGCTGGGCCTGGCCCGCGGCTCGGGCACGCGGTCCCTGGCGGGGATGCGCCCTGCCAGGGGAAAGCTGCTCCGGCCGTTCCTTGGCCTGCGCCGGGCGGACACCCTGGAGATTTGCCGTGCAGAGGAGCTTGAGCCCTGGCACGATCCCAGCAACGGCGACCCCTCCTTCGCACGTTCGCGGACCAGGGTGGAGGTCATGCCGGTGCTGGAGGAAAAGCTCGGCCCGGGTGTTGCCGAGTCCCTTGCGCGCACCGCCGCCATCCTGCAGTTGGATGCCGACTATCTGGAGGACGTGGCCAACAGCACTTACAAGTCACTCGCTGAGCACGACGGCCCGGACATCAGCCTCCCGGAGGCTGCCCTGGCTGACCTGGCCCCGGCCATCAGGTTCCGGGTGATCGCAAAGGCCGCCGCCGGCGTCGGCGGTCAACAGCCCAGCTACCAGCGCCTTCTGGCGGCGGAAGCACTGCTGCGGCGGAAAGGCTCTGCCGGTCCGGTGGAACTGCCTGGCGGGGTCAGCGTATACCGCCTCTCGCTTGCCGAGCTGCAGGACCGGGAGCGTGCCCGCGGGCTGGGCGGGGCAGAAGGCGTTCCCCGCGAGGCCGCCCGCTGTGGGAAGCTTGTATTCCGGCTTCACAAACCGTCCCGCAAATAGTCGCACCCGCATCTACACAGGAGCAATTGGTGGATTCATCCGACGTCCAGGCAGACCTCAAGCACGTTCTCTACACCAAGGAACAGATCCAGCAGCGCATCACCGAGCTCGCGGCCCAGATCGACAAGGACTACGAAGGGCGCGACCTGCTCATCGTCGGTGTGCTGAAGGGCGCTGTCATGGTTATGGCCGACCTCGCGCGGGCACTCCACAGCCACGTCTCCATGGACTGGATGGCTGTCTCCTCCTACGGCTCCGGCACGCAGTCCTCCGGCGTGGTGCGGATCCTCAAGGACCTCGACACGGACCTGATGGGCAAGGACGTGCTCATCGTCGAGGACATCATCGACTCCGGCCTCACCCTGTCCTGGCTGAAGACCAACCTCGAATCCCGCGGCACCGCCTCGGTGGAAATCTGCACCGCGTTCCGCAAGCCGACCGCCGCCAAGGTGGAGATCGACGTCAAATACGTCGGCTATGACATCCCGAACGAGTTCGTGGTGGGCTACGGCCTGGACTACGCCGAGAAGTACCGCAACCTGGACTTCGTGGGCACCCTGGCCCCGCACGTCTACGAGTAAACGCCTCCGCCGAAGCTGGCCCGCATTTTTGCGCCGCTTTCGCCGGCCGCGCCGCGGTCGAACCTGACAACACGGGTTCGACGGCGGCGCGCGCTGGTTAAGAGGGGCCGAAAGTGTCCGTTCGCGCTCCCACCAGCCACTACGCCCTGAGGGAACTTTTGTATTACACCGTGCGTGAATTAGTCCTGACGGTGTATAGCTAGAAACGACGCAGCACCACACGCGCGCAGTCCTCGCGCCGTGCAGCACTACCAGGAGGGACGGGGCCAGCCCCCGAACAGATGAAAGCTAAGAGTTTCTTCAAGGGCCCGGGCATTTGGATCATTGTTGTGGTCGGCATGCTTCTGCTGGCCTTTGCAACATTGGCTCCGGGCGGCTCGACGCGCATCGACACACAGCCGGGCCTCGAGCTCCTCGCCGAGAGCGGCAAGGTGGAACAGGCCAAGATTTTCGACGGCGAAAACCGCGTCGACCTGGTGCTGAAAGACAACCTCGTCATCGACGGCCAGGACAAGGGCAAGAACGTCCAGTTCTTCTTCGTCAATGACCGCGGCCCGGACGTCGTAAAGGCCGTGACTGCTGCGAACCCCTCCAAGGGCTACACGGACCAGCCGGTGGAGAGCAACTGGCTCTCGGGACTCTTCTCGCTGCTGGTGCCTGTGCTGCTGCTGGGTGTCCTGTTCTGGTTCCTGCTCTCCCGCATGCAGGGCGGCGGCTCCAAGGTGATGCAGTTCGGCAAGTCCAAGGCCAAGATGGTCAGCAAGGACATGCCGCAGGTGACGTTCGCTGACGTTGCCGGTGCTGATGAGGCCGTCGAGGAGCTCCAGGAAATCAAGGAGTTCCTCGCAGAGCCTGCCAAGTTCCAGGCCGTGGGTGCCAAGATCCCCAAGGGCGTGCTGCTGTACGGCCCTCCGGGTACCGGCAAGACCCTGCTGGCCCGCGCCGTCGCAGGCGAGGCGGGCGTGCCGTTCTTCTCCATCTCGGGCTCGGACTTCGTCGAAATGTTTGTCGGCGTCGGCGCCTCCCGCGTACGTGACCTGTTCGAGCAGGCCAAGTCCAACGCGCCCGCCATCATTTTCGTCGACGAAATCGACGCCGTCGGCCGCCACCGCGGTGCCGGCATCGGCGGCGGCAACGACGAACGCGAGCAGACCCTCAACCAGCTGCTCGTCGAAATGGACGGGTTCGATGTCAAGACCAACGTCATCCTGATCGCCGCCACCAACCGGCCCGACGTCCTGGACCCGGCACTGCTCCGCCCCGGCCGCTTCGACCGCCAGGTCTCCGTGGAAGCCCCTGACCTCGTGGGCCGCGACCAGATCCTCCAGGTCCACGCCAAGGGCAAGCCGATCGCCCAGGGCGTCGACCTCAAGGCCGTCGCCAAGAAGACCCCCGGCTACACGGGTGCAGACCTGGCCAACGTGCTCAACGAGGCCGCGCTGCTGACCGCCCGCTCCAACGCCAACCTCATTGATGACCGCGCACTGGACGAAGCCATCGACCGCGTCATGGCCGGGCCGCAGAAGCGCAGCCGCGTCATGAAGGAGCACGAACGCAAGATCACCGCGTACCACGAAGGCGGTCACGCCCTCGTCGCCGCCGCGCTGCGGAACTCCGCGCCGGTCACCAAGATCACCATCCTGCCCCGCGGCCGCGCCCTGGGCTACACCATGGTGGTCCCGGAAAACGACAAGTACTCCGTCACCCGCAACGAGCTGCTGGACCAGATGGCCTACGCCATGGGCGGCCGCGTGGCCGAGGAAATCGTCTTCCATGACCCGTCCACCGGCGCCTCGAACGACATCGAAAAGGCCACCGCCACGGCCCGCCAGATGGTCACCCAGTACGGCATGAGTGAGCGCGTGGGCGCTGTGCGCCTTGGCCAGGGCGGCGGTGAGCCGTTCCTCGGCCGCGACGCCAGCCACGAACGGAACTACTCCGACCAGATCGCCTACATCGTGGATGAGGAGGTCCGCCGCCTCATCGACCAGGCCCACGACGAGGCCTACGCCATCCTCACCGAAAACCGGGACGTCCTGGACCGCCTGGCCCTGGAACTTCTGGAACGCGAAACCCTGAACCAGGCCGAAATCGCCGACGTCTTCCGGGACATCCGCAAGCGCGACTTCCGCGAGATCTGGCTGTCCAAGGAAACCCGGCCCGTCCAGATGGCCGGCCCGGTGGAGTCGCGGCAGGAGCGTGCGGAACGCGAAGCCCAGGAAGAAGCCAAGGAAGCCCGCCTCGAGGAACCGCTGGACGCGATTCCGCCGCACCCCCAGGGTGTTCCGGAGGACGCCTCCTTCCAGGGCGGAGTAACGGAAGCGGGACCAGACGGCCACCACGGCTAAGCTCTTTGGTGTGACTCACTTCGACGACGACGACCTCACCGCCCCCGCCGACCATTCGGCGGTGGACGGAGCGGGCCACCACCACAAGGTGGACAAGCCCCGGATTGAAGCAGCTGTACGGGAAATCCTGCTGGCCATAGGCGAGGACCCCGACCGCGGCGGCCTGCAGGACACACCCAAGCGCGTGGCCAAAGCCTACGCCGAGGTGTTTGCCGGCCTGCACCAGAATCCGGGCAGCGTGCTCGGCACCACCTTCGACCTCGACCACGAGGAACTGGTGCTGGTGAAGGACATCCCCTTCTACTCCACCTGCGAGCACCATCTGGTGCCCTTCCACGGCGTCGCGCACGTGGGGTACATCCCCTCGCACGACGGCAGGGTGACGGGCCTGAGCAAGCTGGCCCGCCTGGTGGACATCTACGCCCGCCGCCCGCAGGTGCAGGAGCGCCTGACCACGCAGATCGTTGAAGCGCTGGTCACATTCCTCAAGCCGCGCGGAGCCATCGTGGTGGTGGAATGCGAACACATGTGCATGTCCATGCGCGGCATCCGCAAGCCCGGAGCCAAAACCGTCACAAGCGCGGTTCGCGGGCAACTTCATGACCCGGCCACCCGTGCCGAAGCCATGAGCCTCATACTCGGAAGGTAAAAAACAGACTATGGATTCCCTAGCTGCAGCACCTGGAACCGGCCCCGCAACCTCACCCCTGCCCATCCTGCGCAAACCGCGGCCGGCAGCCAAGTTCGACGACCTGCCCACAGACCGCACGCTCGTAATGGGCATCCTCAACGTCACCCCCGATTCGTTCAGCGACGGCGGCAAACACGCGACGGCGGACACCGCCATCGCCGCCGGCCTCCGGATGTTCTACGCCGGGGCCGACATCATCGACGTCGGCGGTGAATCCACCCGCCCCGGCGCCGATGAAGTCAGCCCGGAGGAAGAGCAGCGCCGGGTGGTGCCTGTCATCGAAGCCCTCGTGAAGGCCGGCGCGCTGGTCAGCATCGACACCACCCACGTCTCCACCGCGGAGGCCGCGCTGAACGCCGGCGCCGCCATCATCAACGACATCTCCGGCCTCACCATCGAACCCGGCATGGCCGAGCTCGTGGCGAAGTCCAAGGTGCCCTACGTCCTGACGCACCGCCGCGGCGATGCCAAGACAATGACCTCCCTGACTGATTACGAGGACGTCGCTAACGACGTCGTCTCCGAACTGAACGGCGTCCGCGACAAGCTGTATGCGGCCGGCGTCCTGCCCGAGCAGATCATTGTGGACCCGGGCATCGGGTTCTCGAAGACGGACGTGCAGAACTGGGAGCTGCTGCGGAACCTGGACCGGCTCGATGCCATGGGCCACAAAGTGCTTGTGGGCGCGTCCCGCAAGCGCTTCCTGGGTACGCTCCTGACGGTCGCCGGCAAGGCTGCGCTCCCTGAAGAGCGCGACGCCGCCACGGCCGCCATCACCGCCATCAGCGCCGCCCGCGGCGCCTGGGCTGTGCGAGTGCACGACGTCGGACCCAGCCTTGACGCCGTCAAGGTGGCCGCCCGCATGGCGGCCCCGGACCACGGCCGCTGACCAGGAAGGCCTAGCAGAACAGCCATGGACAGGATCTCGCTGACCGGTGTCACCGCCACCGGCTACCACGGGGTGTTCGATTTTGAGCGCCGCGAAGGGCAGCCGTTTGTGGTGGACGCAGTGCTGCACCTGGATTTCAGCCAGGCCGCGGAGTCGGACGACGTCCGCGACACCGCCCACTACGGTGAGGTGGCCGGTCGGATCACGGAATGGATCACCGGCGAGCCCCTGAACCTGATCGAGGGACTGGCTGTGCGGATGGCCGAGGGCCTGCTCAAGGAATTCAGGATCCAGGCCGTGGAGATCACGGTGCACAAGCCGAAGGCGCCCATCGAGGTGCCCTTCGGCGACGTCGCTGTCAGCGTCTACCGGGAGCGGACGTGAATCCGGCACCCGCACTGGATGAGAAGCCGGTGCACGAGCAGCAGGTGGATGAGAAGCCGGCACCGGCCAAGACCGGCTACACGCGCGCGGTGCTGGCACTGGGCAGCAACCTCGGGGCACGGAACGAGACGCTGTCCGAGGCTGTGGCGGACCTTGTGGACCGCCCGGAGGTGCGGCTCCTGGCCGTCTCGCCGATAGTGCAGACCAAGGCCGTCGGCGGCCCCGCCGGGCAGCCGGACTTCCTCAACATGGTGATTTCGGTCGAGACATCGCTGGAACCGCTCGAGCTTCTCAAACACTGCCAGTCGGTGGAGAACAAGCACCACCGTGTGCGCGAGGTCCACTGGGGTCCGCGCACGCTTGACGTCGACGTCATTGTCTACGGGGACCTCGAGAGTTCCGATCCGGTGCTCACCCTGCCCCACCCGTTTGCGGCAGTGCGGGCCTTCGTGCTCTACCCCTGGGCCCAGATGGACCCCTCCGCGACCCTGAACGGGCAGCCGGTGGGGGAGCTGGCCGCCAGGGCCGCCGACTTCCCGGACCTGAAACCGTTCGACGGTTTCGGGGAATTCGACGGCGTTCCCGACGGCGGGGCGGTGGAACAGCCGTGAAGCCCGTGAGTCCGCTGGTGCTCGCAGTCGTGGGCATTGCCCTGGCCGTCGCCGGCTGGTCCGCTGCCGTCCTGACCGTCCGGTACGGGATGGCCACGCCGGTCCTGCCGGCCACAGCGCTGGTCACCATGGGCGTGATTGTGGCCCTGACCCTGGTGCTGGGCATCCGGGTGCTACGCTGGCGGAACGGCAAGAAGAAGAAAATGCTGAACCCCATCCTGGCGGCGTGGACGCTGGTCCTCGCCCAGGCCTGCGCCTACACCGGCGCGATGCTCCTGGGCTGGCACGCCGGGATCTTCCTGGACCAGCTCCGGTTTTGGAGCATCCGCAGCGGGCTGGACGTCACCTGGCTCGCCCTCGGAATGGCCGGCGGCGGGCTGGTCATGATCGTGGTGGGGCTCGTCGTCGAACGCTTCTGCAAGATCCCGCCGGAGGACGGCGAGACTGACGCCAGCGAAGGCCTGCCGGGCCACGGCCGGGGCAAGGCCAAGGGAGAAGGCGAGTATGCCTACCGCGGCGATTGATCCTCCCGGGATCACCTGGCTGCGCGTGTCCCCGAAATACGTCACGGTCCGGCTTGTGGAGTGGGCCCTCGGCAACCTGCTCATGGTGGCCGTGCTCAGCCTTCCGCTGGTGTTCGTCCGGCTCGGCTGGTGGCGGTGGCCGCCGCTGTGGCTCGCCATCGGGGTTCCCGCTTTCATGCTGCTGCTGGCCCTGTGGCGCCTGGTCCTGATCCCGCGGCAGGTGCGCGCCATCGGCTACGCCGAGCGCGACGACGACCTCCTCATCCGCGGCGGCATCTTCTTCCAGCGCGTCATGGTGGTGCCGTACGGCCGCATGCAGTACGTGGACATCAGCGCGGGCCCGGTGGAACGCGGGCTGGGGCTCTGCACCCTGAAGCTGCACACCGCGTCCGCCGGAACCAATGCCGGCATTCCCGGACTTCCCGCCGAGGAAGGCGCCCGGCTCAGGGAACAGCTCTCGGCGCGCGGCGAAGCCAGGCTGGCCGGGCTGTGAGCGCCGGCGGCCTCGCTTCCGGAAAGCCCGACGGCGAGTGGCTGCGTGTGCACCCGGCGACACCTTTCGTGCGTGGCTGGGTTGCGCTGGCGGCCATCGGCTACTTCTTTGGGCGTGACAGCTTTGAACGGATGCTCCAGGGCCAGCCGCTGATCGATGACCGCATCGCCGGGCGCGCACCGTGGCTCCTGGGCGGCGGTGCGCTGATGCTGGTGCTGGCGGTCCTGGGCTTCATCCTCTCCTGGTACTTCACCCGGTACCAGGTGGCGGAGGGCTACGTCCGGGTCAACACGGGCTTCCTGTTCAAGCAGCAGCGGCAGGCGCGGCTGGACCGCGTCCAGGCCATCGACATCGTCCAGCCGCTGCTTGCCAGGATCTTCGGCCTCGCGGAACTCAAGTTCGAAGTTGCCGACGCCGGCGAATCCGCCGTCCGGCTGGCCTACCTGCGCATCGGCGACGCCCGCCAGCTGCGTGCCACCATCCTCGCCCGCGCGTCGGGAATCCGGCTGGACCCGGCACACCCCGAGGTGCCTGCCCCCGAGGCGCCCGAGCAGCAGGTGCTGCAGGTCCCGCCGTCGCGCCTGGTCGGTTCGCTCCTGCTCAGCGAGCAGAGCGTCTTTGTGGTTCTGGGTGCCGGGGCATCCGTGATGTTGTCCGCGCTCACCGAGAACAGGGCCTTTTTCCTGTACCTCATTCCGGCGGCCCTCGGCCTCATTGCCGCGTACTGGACCTCGTTCACCAGGGGCTACAACTTCACGGCGGCAATCTCCCCGGACGGCATCCGGCTCCGCTACGGGCTGCTCGACACCCAGGCGCAGACCCTGCCGCCGGGCCGGATCCAGGCGCTGAAGGTGGCCCAGCCGCCGCTGTGGCGCCTCTTCGGCTGGTACCGGATGCAGGTCAACGCCGCCGGATACGGGGCCGGAGCGGACAACGGCGAGGGCGGGTCACGCACCACGCTGCTGCCGGTGGGAAAGATGGTCGACGTCCTGAACATGCTGGCCCTCGTGCTGCCCGATCCGGGGACGACCGATCCGCTGCGCGTATTCCACCAGGGCGTGAACGGGCTGGATTCCGACGCCGGATTCGTCACCACGCCGCGCCGGGCGCGGCTGCTGGCGCCGCTGGGCTGGCGGCGCAACGCCTTCGCGGCAACGGACACCGCATTGCTCATGCGGTCGGGCCGCTGGTGGCGGCAGCTTGTGGTGGTGCCGCACCAGCGGACGCAGTCGATTGCGCTGCAGCAGGGACCCCTCGCGCGCCGGTTCGGCCTGGCTGACCTCGTGCTGCATACCACCGCGGGGCCGGTGGCGCCACGCGTTATCCAGGCGGACATCCGGGAGGCGCAGGCCCTCTTCGACGCCCAGGCCGCCCGGGCCCGTGCCGCCCGCCGCCGCCAGACGAGTGAACAGTGGCTGGCCCAGGTCGCTCCGGCCGGGCTGGCTGAGCCGGCGCCGCTGGTTGAGCCTATCGAAACCCGGGATCTCGACAAGCTCGATCAACGACCCACCCCAGCACCCGAACAGGAAGGCCAGCAACGTGGCTAAGCCAGGACGCCTCGGCGTCGGAATAATCGGTGCCGGGAAGGTGGGCGCCGTTCTCGGTGCGGCGCTCCGCGCGGCCGAGCACGCCGTCGTCGGGGTTTCCGCCGTGTCCGACGCGAGCCGGGAGCGGGCAGAAACCCTGCTGCCCGGCGTTCCCGTCCTGGAGATCCAGGACATCGTGGAACGCGCGGAGCTGGTGCTGCTGGCCGTTCCGGACGATGCCCTCGGCGGGCTCGTGGAGGGCCTTGCCAAGCTCCGGGCGTGGCAGCCCGGGCAGCTCGTGGCACACACGTCGGGCCGCTTCGGGGTCGGCGTGCTGCATCCGGTCCGTGCGGCCGGTGCCGTGCCGCTGGCGCTGCACCCCGCCATGACCTTCACCGGCATGAGCCTGGACCTGACCCGGCTGCTGGACTGCACGTTCGGGGTCACGGCGGACGCCGCCATGCTCCCCATCGCCCAGGCACTCGTCGTCGAAATGGGCGCCGAACCGGTGGTCATCGCCGAGGGCGACCGCATCATCTACCACGCGGCACTTGCCCACGGTTCGAACCACCTGGTCACGCTGGTGGCGCAGGCCTCGCAGCTGCTCGCCGAGGTGGGCGTGGAGGCGCCGGACCGCATGCTCGGGCCGCTGCTGCGGGCCACGCTGGAGAACGCGCTCGCCTCCGGCGAGACGGCGCTGACCGGCCCGGTGGCGCGGGGGGACGCCGGCACGGTGGAGGCGCATGCCCGCGCGCTGCGCGAGCACGACGGCGGGACCGGCGGCGACATCCTCGCGGCGTACCTGGCCATGGCGCGGGCCACCGCCAGACGTGCCGAAGCGCGGGGCCTGCTGAAGCCGGATCAGGCGGACAATATTCGTACCGCACTTGAGGGCACGGATGACGATGGCACAGACGACGATGGCCCCGGCCGCCGATGAAAACGGCCGCAGGGCCCAAGGGAGGACACTGACATGGCAATCCGACTCGTAACCACGGCCGACTCCCTCCGGGCACAAAGCCGTTTGCTGCTGACGCAGAAGAACGGCTCGTCCCTGGGGCTCGTTCCCACCATGGGCGCCCTGCATGCGGGCCACGGGCAGCTGGCGCGTGCCGCCGTCCAACAGAACGACGTCGTGGTGGCCTCCATCTTTGTGAACCCGCTGCAGTTTGGCGAGGCGCAGGACCTGGACCGGTACCCGCGGACCCTCGAAGCGGACATGGCGCTGCTGGAGGAACAGGGCGTCGACCTGGTCTTTGCGCCGGGCGTGGAGGAGATGTACCCGGGCGGACAGCCGATGGTGCGGATCACCTCCGGTCCGCTGGGGGAGAAGTGGGAGGGTGCGTCACGTCCCGGCCACTTCGACGGCGCACTGACCGTGGTGGCCAAGCTGCTGCACCTGGGCATCCCCGGCACTGGGCTTCCCGGCGGCAACGCCTTCGTTGCCGGTTCCGGCGGCGGACTCCCGGCGTACCGCGCCTATTTCGGGCAGAAGGATGCGCAGCAGCTCGCCCTGGTGCGCCGGATGGTGGCGGACCTGAACTTTCCCGTGGAGATCGTGGCCGTGCCAACCGCCCGCGCCGCCGACGGCCTGGCGCTGTCCAGCCGGAACCGCTTCCTCTCGGATGAGGAGCGGGAGGCCGCTCTGGTCCTGTCCCGCGCGCTGCGCCTCATCGAGGAGCGGGCGAACGCCAATGAGCCGCTTGATGTCGACTCGGCGAGGGCCCTGATCGAGTCCCAGCCGCTGGTCCAGCTCGATTACCTCGACGTCGTGGATCCCGTCACGCTGGAGCCGCTCGCCGAGAACTGCCGCGAGACGCCCTTCCGCGGTGAAGGGCTGGCGCTGGTTGCCGCGAAGGTGGGCGCCGTGCGGCTGATCGACAACGTGCCGCTCAGTTCCTGACCAGTGGTGACCTGCGTCGCAGGTGGCTCAAACCCCCTGTGCGGGGAATGTGTCCGGCCACTACACTGTTGGAGTCTGCAGCGGCGCTGACCGCCAGCCACCACTCCAACTCCCTGAGGGCCTCGCCATGTCTACCAAAGTCACGTCCAATTCGTCTGGCGAACCTGCCCAGTCTGGCGAACCCGCCCAGGAGCCGGCCGCTCCCGCTGCATCCCCAGCCGCAGCACCTGTAACCCAGGCGGCTGCGCCGCCGTCGGACAGGATGTCCCGCGAGTCCGTGACGGTGATCGTCACGCTGCTGGTGGCCACCTTCGTGGTGATCCTGAACGAAACCATCATGAACGTTGCCCTGCAGCGGCTGATGGTGGACCTGCGCGTGGATGCCCCCACCGTCCAGTGGCTCTCCACCGGGTTCATGCTGACCATGGCCGTGGTGATTCCGATCACCGGCTTCATCCTCCAGCGGCTGTCCACCCGGTCCGTCTTCCTCCTCGCGATGGGCCTGTTCGCCGGCGGCACGGCGCTCGCCGCCGCGGCGCCGGGCTTTGAAATCCTCCTGCTGGCGCGGATCGTCCAGGCGGGCGGCACCGCCATCATGCTTCCGCTGCTGATGACCACCATTCTCACACTGGTGCCGCTGGCCCGGCGCGGCGCCGTGATGGGCAACGTCAGCATCGCCATATCTGTTGCACCGGCCATGGGACCCACGGTTTCCGGTTTCATCCTGCAGCACTTCTCCTGGCGCTTCATGTTCATCTTTGTCCTGCCCATTGCCCTCGCGGCACTGGCAATCGGTGCCAAGTACCTGACCAACGTCGGCGAGACCGAAAAGTCCAGGTTCGACTTCCTCTCCGTGGTGCTGACCGTCCCCGCCTTCGGCGGCCTCGTCTACGGCCTCAGCCAGATCGGCGGCGGCCACGGCGGCGGCAGCGGCCCGAGCACGCTGGCCGTGGTGGCGCTGGTTGTTGGCGTGGCCGGCCTGGCCGCGTTCACGTTCCGGCAGCTCCGGCTGCAGAAGTCCGAGTCCCCGCTGCTGGACCTGCGGGCCTTCAACTTCCGGATGTTCACGGTGTCCGTGCTGCTGATGGTGGTGTCCATGGTGGCCCTGTTCGGTGCCGTAATTCTGCTGCCGCTGTACCTCCAGGAGATCCGCGGCCTGCAGTCGCTTGAGACCGGCCTGGCCCTGCTGCCCGGCGGCCTGGCCATGGGCCTGCTCGGCCCGGTGATCGGACGCCTGTTCGACAAGGTCGGTCCTCTGCCGCTGACGGTCACCGGATCCTTGCTCATGGTTCTGACGCTCTGGCAGTTCGCAATGCTCGACGCCGGCACTCCGGTCTGGTGGATCGTCACCCTGCACGTGGGGCTCAGCTTTGGGCTCGCGCTGCTCTTCACCCCGGCCTTCACCACCGGCCTGAACCCGCTGCCGCCGCACCTGTACTCGCACGGCTCGGCCATCATGAGCACCCTGCAGCAGGTGGCCGGCGCGGCGGGAACGGCACTGCTCGTGTCCATCTTCGCCTTCGTTTCCGCGGGCTCCGGCCTCGTTGCGGGCATGAATGCCGCATTCCTGACGGCAACCGTGATAGCCGTTGCCGCCGTCGTACTCTCCACCATGATGCGGAAGACGGCAGGCGCCGAAGGCACACCCGCCGCCCACTAACCCCTGCCCACTGTGGTTTTTTTTGGGGGGGGGGGTTAGCCGGCGAAGAACTCGCTGAGCTCGGTGATGAGCTTGTCCGGCGCGCGGTTGACGCCGTCGTGCCCGAAGCCCGGCAGGATGGTGTAGCTGGAGCCGGAGAGGACGTCGTGGATCTGGCCGCACGCGACGCCGAAGTAGGCCGGGCTCTTCTCGCCCACGATGATGAGTGTCTCCAGCGGCAGCGCCAGGAACGGTTCGGCTGGCATGTCCGCGGCGATGATCGCCTTGATCTCCCGGACGCCGGTGCGCATCATTTCGCGCATCTGCTTGCCCACAGTCGTTCCCGCCGTGAGCTTGTTGGCGAGGGTCATCATGGACAGCGGCATGCGTGAGGAGAAGGCGCTCTCGGCCTCGAGCCCGCGGAGCAGGACCGCGAGGGCGCGGTCGTCGTCTCCGGCCGCCGTCGCCCGTTCATATTCGGTGGTCCAGTCGGCCGTGACGCTGTGGTTGACGGAGACAGCGGGATCGTAGACGGCCAGCCGTTCCACCGGGAGGGTCCGCGCCGCGTGGAGGGCAACGGCGCCGCCGAAGCTGTGGCCGAAGACGTCGGTGCTGGACGTGTGCTTCATGACGGTGTCGAGGTCGCGGATGTCGACGTCCAGGGTGTAGTCCCCGGCCTGTTCGGAGGAGGCGCCCCGGCCGCGGCGGTTGAACGTGTGCACCGGCCGGCCAAGGGAAGCGCTGAGCTTCTGCGCGAAGCGGGTGTAGTCCGCTGCCGTCACCATGGAGGCCGTAACCACAACCACGCCGGAGCCGGCCGTGGCCAACTCAGCGCCCGTGCTGAACAGCTCGAGCTTGCCGCCGTCGGGTGTGCTGATGATCTCGCGAGTCATGGTCCGAGCCTATCGGAGGCAGGCCTGTGCTGACAGCCAGCGGCTACCGGCGCCGGCCTTTCCTGCTCAGCGGCCGGATGGTTCCGTCGGTGCCGTTCAGGAAGCGCGCGATCCGGACGGCCAGGCGCTTGCCAGGCCGGATCGGCCCCTCGTGCAGCTGGCCCGGAACCACCGCGAAGTCGATCGCCGGCACGGCCGCCGCCAACTGCCGGCCGGTGTCGGCAAAGTATCCCGGACTCCAGCCGCCGCTGAGCATCAGCGTGGGGGTGGCCACCTCCTCGAAATCCGCGAGCTCGGCGTCGGCGTCGAGCACCGCCCGCATCTCCTTAACCGCCGTCGGCAGCAACTCCCGCATTTCCGCGCCGACGTTGGTCCGGGCCGACATGATGCTCAGCATCCGCAGCGCGCCGAGGGGCAGGTACGACAACGGCCCGGCCGTGGCCAGCCCCTGCACCAGATGCGCCCAGGCATGGTTGAGCTGCCCATCCGTCACGGCCTGCTCCAGTTCGGGCCGCCAGCGGTGGTTCAGGTTGCCGGAAAGGGACACCGCGGCGTCGTAGGTGACGAGCCGGCGCAGCGGCATGCCGCGCGCCGCCTGGAGCGCCACGAAGCCGCCGAAGCTGTGCGCCACGACGTCCTCCGACCCCGTCGCCTTCATCACGGCGGCCAGGTCCCGGATCTCGGTCTGCACTGAATAGTCGTCCGGCTGGGGGGCGGAACGGCCGCGGCCGCGGCGGTTGTAGCAGTGCACCGGCCGGCTCAGCAGGAGGCTCAGTTTGCGGGCGAACGGCCGGTACAGCGCGTCGGTCACCAGTGTTCCGTGGATAACGACGACGCCGGGTGCCGTCACCGGCGCCGGATCACCTTCCGCGGCGGTGCTGCCACCGTTGGCGGGGGTGAGTGCGGCGGGCCTGAAGGAGTGCACCTCAAGCCTGCTGCCGTCGTCGTCCGCCTCAACTGTCCACGTCTCCACAGCCCGAGTCTATGCCCCGCCCCCTCCAGGAGTTTTTGTCCGGATATCGCGCCCAAAGGGCGCCGGAAGTCCGAATATCTGGACAAAAACTCCTAGGTGGGGGCTCCCGAACTCCGATGCGGGAAGTCCCGGTAAACTTGATGACTGTGACTTCCCAAAACACCCCCGCCCCCAAGAACGCCCCAGAACCGCTCGACGCCAGCGAACAGATGCGCATCCGCATGGACAAGCGTGCCAAGCTGATCGAACGCGGGTCGGAGGCGTACCCGGTGGGTGTTGAGCGCACACATTCGCTCAGCGAGATCCGCGAAAAGTACGCCCACCTGCAGGCCGACGAGACCACCGGGGACGTCGTCGGCGTCACCGGACGCGTGGTGTTCGTCCGGAACACGGGCAAGCTGTGCTTCGCCACTCTGCAGGAAGGCGGCACGGACGGCAAGGGCACCCGGCTGCAGGCCATGCTCAGCCTGGCGAACGTGGGCGAAGAGGCCCTCGCGGACTGGAAGGCCCTGGTTGACCTGGGTGACCACGTCTTCATCAAGGGCGAAGTCATCTCCTCCCGCCGCGGGGAGCTTTCCGTCATGGCCGACTCCTGGTCCATGGCCTCCAAGGCGCTGCGCCCCCTGCCTGTGCTGCACGCCGAACTTAATGAGGAAACCCGCGTTCGCCAGCGCTACGTGGATCTGATGGTCCGCGACGAGGCCCGCGAAATGGTCTACACCCGCGCCGCCATCACCCGCTCGATCCGCGAGACTCTGTTCCGCCACGCCTACGTCGAGGTGGAGACGCCCATTCTGCAGCTGGTCCATGGCGGCGCCCTGGCCCGGCCGTTCGAAACGCACATGAACGCGTTCGACCAGAAGATGACGCTGCGCATCGCCACCGAGCTGTACCTCAAGCGCGCCGTGGTGGGCGGCATCGACCGTGTCTACGACATGGGCCGCGTGTTCCGAAACGAGGGCGTGGACTCGACCCACAGCCCGGAGTTCACCACGCTTGAGTGCTACGAGGCGTGGGCCGACCAGTTCGTGATGGCCGAGCGCATCAAGGAGATCATCCTGGACGCCGCGGACGCCGTGGGGGCCGGACGCACGCTGCATACCGAGGCCGGGGAGATCAACCTCGACGGCGACTGGGCCTGGGTGGCCGTGTACCCGGGACTTTCCGAAGCAGTGGGCCAGGAGATCACCCCGGACACCACACTCGAGGAACTGCGCGCCGTGGCCGAGAAGCACGACGTCAAGGTGGACCCCAAGTGGGACGCCGAGAAGCTGGCCGTGGAACTCTTCGGCGAAATCGTGGAACCCACCCTGCTTAACCCCACGTTTGTCTATGACTACCCGCCGTCCGCCCAGCCGCTGGCCCGCCCGCACCGCGAGGACGGCCGGCTGATCGAGGCCTGGGACCTGATCATCGGCGGCATGGAGCGGGGCACCGCCTTCTCCGAACTCATTGACCCGGTCATCCAGCGCGAACGCCTTACCGAACAGTCCATGCACGCAGCAGCCGGCGACGTCGAGGCCATGCAGCTGGACGAGGACTTCCTCCGCGCCCTGGAATACGGCGCACCGCCCATGGGCGGCATCGGCCTGGGCATCGACCGCCTGGTCATGCTCTTCACCGGCGCCGGCATCCGCGAAACCATTCTCTTCCCCCTGCTCAAGCCCGAAGGCCACTGATGATGGACTACGTCGCCGTACTGCTGCCGTCGCTGGTAGTTGGGTTGATTTTCTGGTTTGCCATGAAGTCGATCTTTAACGCGGACAAGGCAGAACGCCAGGCCGAAGCACGTGCGCAGGCCGAAGCTGACGCCCAGGCGGCAGCCGGCGACGATTCCACCGAGCCTCCGAGTAAATCAGACAAATAGCAGGCCACTTTTAATACCCCCGGTTATCCCCAAGGAACCATTGCGCGTTTTGACGCGTTGCCTTAATGGGAGAGATACTTCTGGTGGAAACATCCTGCTTTTCTGATTACACGTCCTTTCCAAAAGAGAGAATTTTGATGGCACAGAAAGTCAATATCGTCCTCGTGGACGATCTGGATGGGGGATCTGCGGACGAAACCGTTCGCTTCGGCCTGGATGGCGTCGGTTATGAAATTGACCTGTCCTCGGCCAATGCTTCAGAACTGCGGTCATCACTGGAACGTTTTGTTTCAGCCGGCCGCAAAACGTCCGGCGGCCGCCCTACCCGCGCCAAGGCACCGGGTGGACGCAGCCAGGACTCTGCCCAGATACGCCAGTGGGCGCGGGACCACGGTTACACCGTTAACGCGCGCGGCCGTATTCAGGCAGAAATCCAGGAAGCCTACCAAAAGGCCAATTCCTAGCCCGCGCCCTGACAACCAGTTAGTGCACAAAACGTTCTGAGCATATGTGCGGCGCCCCCGGTTGGCGGGGGCGCCGCGCTTTAACCGACCGTTGCCGCCCGCATTAATCAGAACCCGCGTTAATCAGAAGTGCCGCCAGGCGGTAATCTGGTGCGCCAGTCACCGGAATCCCGCAATGCCTCACGCAGGAATCATGCCCACGGCAAGCCGCCCGGTTTAACGCCAACGTTGTACAAGCTAATCCGCGGCCCTTTTGGAACAATCCGCGCCGGGTGATTTCCGGCACCCTGTCAAGGGAAACCGAAAATGCCCGCCGGGCAAGGACCGGATGCTATTCAAAGCCCTCTCCGGCATTGCGCCGGCGCGGCTGGTAGGCCAGCTGCGCGGACCTGTGCAAGACGCCCGGTTTCCCCTGTGGCGAACAAGCTCCCCAAGTCAGGGTTCCCCCACGTAGCATCAAAGTACGTCGTAGCTAGGAGTGTGGCGAAATGTTTGAGCGATTTACGGACCGTGCCCGTCGCGTAGTTGTGCTTGCCCAAGAAGAGGCACGCATGCTGAACCACAATTACATTGGTACCGAACACATCCTCTTGGGTCTGATCCACGAGGGTGAGGGCGTTGCCGCCAAAGCTCTTGAGTCCTTGAGCATTTCGCTCGACGGCGTCCGCGAGCAGGTGCAGGAGATCATCGGCCAGGGCCAGCAGGCGCCCTCCGGCCACATCCCCTTCACACCGCGTGCAAAGAAGGTGCTGGAGCTTTCGCTGCGCGAGGCCCTGCAGCTTGGCCACAACTACATCGGCACGGAGCACATCCTGCTGGGACTCATCCGCGAGGGTGAGGGTGTGGCGGCGCAGGTGCTGGTGAAGCTCGGTGCCGACCTCAACCGGGTCCGCCAGCAGGTCATCCAGCTGCTCTCGGGCTACCAGGGCAAGGAAACCACCGGTGCCGGCGTCGGCCAGAGCCAGGCAGAGGGTACCCCCGCCGGCTCGGTTGTGCTGGACCAGTTCGGCCGGAACCTGACCCAGGCTGCACGCGAGAACAAGCTGGACCCTGTGATCGGCCGCGAGCAGGAAATGGAACGCGTCATGCAGGTCCTTTCCCGCCGCACCAAGAACAACCCCGTGCTGATCGGCGAGCCCGGCGTCGGCAAGACCGCCGTCGTCGAGGGCCTCGCCCAGGCGATCGTGCGCGGCGACGTGCCGGAGACCATCAAGGACAAGCAGCTGTACACGCTGGACCTTGGCTCCCTGGTGGCCGGATCCCGCTACCGCGGTGACTTCGAAGAGCGACTGAAGAAGGTCCTCAAGGAAATCCGCACCCGCGGCGACATCATCCTCTTCATCGACGAGATCCACACCCTTGTGGGCGCCGGTGCGGCCGAAGGTGCCATCGACGCAGCCTCGATCCTGAAGCCCATGCTGGCCCGCGGCGAGCTGCAGACGATCGGTGCCACCACGCTGGATGAGTACCGCAAGCACATTGAGAAGGATGCCGCCCTCGAGCGCCGCTTCCAGCCCATCCAGGTCAAGGAGCCCTCGGTTGCGCACGCGATCGAGATCCTCAAGGGCCTGCGGGACCGTTACGAGGCGCACCACCGCGTCACCATCACCGACGGCGCCCTCGCCTCGGCCGCGAACCTTTCCGAGCGCTACATTTCGGACCGGTTCCTGCCGGACAAGGCGATCGACCTCATCGACGAAGCCGGTGCCCGGCTCCGCATCCGCCGCATGACCGCTCCGCCGGAGCTCAAGGAGATGGACGAGCGCATCTCCGAGCTGAAGATGGAGAAGGAGTCCGCGATCGACGCGCAGGACTTCGAAGGAGCTGCCGCGCTGCGTGACAAGGAGCAGAAGCTCATCACCGAGCGCTCCGAGAAGGAACGCCACTGGAAGACCGGCGGCATGGACGACATCTCCGAGGTGGACGAGGACCTGATCGCCGAAGTTCTCGCCAACTCGACGGGCATCCCGGTCTTCAAGCTGACGGAGGAAGAATCCTCGCGCCTGCTGAAGATGGAAGACGAACTGCACAAGCGCGTCGTCGGCCAGGACGAAGCCATCAAGGCACTGTCCCAGGCCATCCGCCGCACGCGTGCCGGCCTGAAGGACCCGAAGCGTCCGGGCGGCTCGTTCATCTTCGCCGGCCCCACCGGCGTCGGCAAGACCGAGCTCGCCAAGGCCCTCGCGGAGTTCCTGTTCGGCGAAGAGGATGCCCTCATCACGCTGGACATGTCCGAATACTCCGAGAAGCACACGGTGTCGCGTCTCTTCGGTGCCCCTCCGGGCTACGTCGGCTACGAAGAGGGCGGGCAGCTGACCGAGAAGGTCCGCCGCCGTCCGTTCTCCGTGGTCCTGTTCGACGAAGTGGAGAAGGCCCACGCGGACCTCTTTAACTCGCTGCTGCAGATCCTGGAAGACGGCCGCCTGACCGACTCCCAGGGCCGCGTGGTGGACTTCAAGAACACCGTGATTATCATGACCACGAACCTCGGAACCCGGGACATCTCCAAGAGCGTCGCCACCGGTTTCCAGTCCGGCACGGACACCCAGACCGGCTACAACCGGATGCGCGCCCGGGTCACGGAGGAGCTCAAGCAGCACTTCCGCCCCGAGTTCCTCAACCGTGTTGACGACGTCGTGGTGTTCCCGCAGCTGACACAGGACGAGATCATCGAGATCGTGGACCTGTTCGTGACCCGCCTGGAGAAGCGGCTCAAGGACAAGGACATGGGCATCGAGCTGACCAAGGCAGCCAAGGTGCTTCTGGCCACCCGCGGCTACGATCCCGCCATGGGTGCCCGGCCGCTGCGCCGCACCATCCAGCGCGAGATCGAGGACCAGCTCTCCGAGAAGATCCTCTTCGGCGAGCTGCACCCCGGCGACATCGTGGTGGTGGATGTGGACGGCGAAGGCGACGACGCGAAGTTCACCTTCGCCGGCAACGCCAAGCCGCGCATCCCGGAAATCGCCCCGAGCGCCTAGTTCCGGCCGCCTGGGTTCCAGGCGCCCGGTTGCCAACCGCACTCCAGCGCCAAGAGGCCCCGCCAGTCCCCGAAAGGGGGCAGGCGGGGCTTCCTGCGTTGGGACGGCAGCCGGACAGTTCTGAAAGTACTGTTTCACTAGTAGTGAACCCTTCTGTGATCCAGGGCACAGGAGGTGTTGAATCAGCACATGTCTTCTGAAGATGCAGAGATCCTGCGTAAGCAACCGGCGACCCCCTTCCACGACCTCGACCACTACCTGGCGATCCCGCGCGTCAGTGGCCTGGCCCTTAGTCCCGACGGCCGGCGGCTGGTGACCACGGTGGCCACGCTCAACAGCAAGGGCACCGAATACGGCACGGCGCTGTGGGAGCTGGACCCGGCGGGCGGGAAGCAGGCCCGCAGGATCACCCGCAGTGCCAAGGGCGAAGCTGGTGCCGCGTTCGCGGCCAACGGCGACGTCTACTTCACGTCCGCCCGGCCGGATCCGGACAAGGAGGCCGACGGCGATCCCGTCAGTGCGCTCTGGGTGCTCCCCGCAGATGGCGGCGAGGCCCGCGTGGTCCTGTCCCGGGCCGGCGGCGTGGACAAGGTCATGACGGCCCGGGACGCAAACGCGGCCTTCGTCACCGCCTCTGTCCTCGCCGGCTCCAGCGACGAGGAGGACGACGCCCAGCGCCGCAAGAGCCGCAAGGAGAACAAGGTGGCGGCCATCCTGCACAGCGAATATCCGGTCCGCTACTGGGACGCTGATCTCGGTCCGGCCCAGCCCCGGCTCTTCGCAGTTGAGCCGGGACCCGAGCAGGAACCCGGCAAACCCGCCACCGTGGACGCCGCCGCGCCCCTCACCCTGCGCAACCTCACCCCGGAGGCAGGGCCCCGCCTCCGGGAGGCCGTTTCGGTGGTCAGCCCGGACGGCAAAACCCTCTACACCAGCATCGTGAAGCCGCTGCCCAGGGCCGACCTGCGGTCCGTCCTGGCCGCCGTCGACGTTGCCACGGGAACCCTCCGGATCCTCCTCGACGCAGAGGGCATGAACTACTTCCCGGGGCCGGTCAGCCCGGACGGCGCCACCCTCGCCGTCCTCAGTGAAAGCGACACAACCCCGCAGCAGGCCCCGCAGGTGAAGCTGCACCTTCTCGACGTGTCCGGGGAGGCCAGCCGGGAAGACCTGCAGCCCCTGGCGCATGACTGGGACCGGTGGGCCCACCCCGAGGCGTGGCTCCCAGACGGCTCCGCCCTCCTGGTCACGGCGGACGACGACGGCGCGTCGCCCGTTTTCAGCGTCAGTGTTGCCCCGGGTGCCGCCCGGGGGAGCATCACCCGGGTGACGCCAGACGCGGCGGCCTACACCGACGTCGTCGTTTCACCCGACGGACGCAGCGCCTACGCGCTTCGAAGCTCGTACGAGTTCCCCGCCGAACCGGTCCGGATCGACCTCGTCACCGGGGACGTGGCCCGGCTGCCGTCCCCGGCGGAACGGCCGCAAACGGAAGGGTCGCTGGAGCGGGTGGAGACGACGGCGGCCGACGGCTCGCGCGTGCCCGCTTACCTGGCCCTGCCCGCCGGTGCCTCCGCCGAGAGCCCTGCGCCGCTGCTGCTGTGGATCCACGGCGGCCCGCTGGGATCCTGGAATGCCTGGACCTGGCGCTGGAACCCCTGGCTGCTCACCGCCCGGGGCTACGCTGTCCTGCTTCCGGATCCCGCTTTGTCTACAGGTTACGGCCAGGAGTACATCCAGCGGGGCTGGGGCGGCTGGGGCAAGGCACCCTATACGGACCTCATGGCCATCACGGATTCGGTGGTGCAGCGGCCGGACATCGACGAAACCCGCACGGCGGCGATGGGCGGGTCCTTCGGGGGCTACATGGCCAACTGGGTGGCCGGGCAGACGGACCGTTTCAAGGCGATTGTCACCCATGCCAGCCTGTGGGCGCTGGACCAGTTCGGGCCCACCACCGACGCGTCGCAGTACTGGCTCAAGGAGATGACGGCCGAAATGGCGCTGGAGAACTCCCCGCACCTGCACGTCGAGAAGATCCGGACGCCCATGCTGGTGATCCACGGCGACAAGGACTACCGGGTGCCCATCGGGGAAGGTCTGCGGCTTTGGTACGAGCTGCTGTCCAAGTCGCAGCTCGCCACCGACGGGAACGGGCAGACCAGCCACCGGTTCCTCTTCTACCCTGACGAGAACCACTGGATCCTGCAGCCGCAGCACGCCAAGGTCTGGTACGGCGTGGTTGAACACTTCCTGGCCAGGAACGTCCTCGGCAATGACATCGGGCTGCCGGCTGACCTGGGCCTCTAGAAGGCCGTAATGGCGCTCCCCGTAAGATGGGGCTGTGACTGACTCCTTCACTGTTCGCCCTGCCCGGACCAGCGATGTGGCTGCCATCAAGAAACTGGTGGCGCCCCTGGCGGAAGAGCGAATACTGATGGCCAAGGAGACGGTGGCCTACTACGAGAGCCTGCAGGAGTTCCTGATTGCCGAGTCGGCGGCCGGTGAGGTCATCGGCTGCGGCGCCCTGCACGTCATGTGGGAGGACCTTGCGGAAGTCCGTACCCTTGCGGCCTCGGATGCGTGGCGTGGCAAGGGCGTGGGACACGTCCTTGTCGAGAGCCTCCTGAAGCAGGCTGAGGCGCTGGGCGTGGCGCGCGTGTTCTGCCTGACCTTCGAGGTGGACTTCTTCAAGCGGCACGGCTTCGAGGTGATGGCGGACCAGTCGGCCGTGGACCCGCAGGTGTACTCCGAACTGCTGCGCTCCCATGACGAAGGCGTGGCGGAGTTCCTTGATCTCGCGCGCGTGAAGCCCAACACGCTGGGCAACACGCGGATGATCAAGGCTCTCTAGAGCCCGCCCCCACCTTCTCGGGCCGATCTTCTCGGGGCTGGCTTCCGGTTCCGGCTGCCCGTCCGGGTAGATGCCGCGGGGCTCGGACCGCTGGCCGCGCCGCCAGTCAGGCGGCTGCAGTTTGGGCAGGACCTTGGCGACGGCCAATGCGGCGTACATCACCGTGTTCACCGCCACGAAGGCCGCCATGACGCGGAACCAGTCAGTGAAAAGCAGTGCCTCCGGCAGAACCACTCCCGCGCGCACTGTTGCTGCGATCATGCGCCACCAGCCTTTGCCAGATGCTTCCAGCTGGCCTCCCGGCCCACCGACATGTCAATGATGCCCTTCACGTAGACCACGTTGAGGAACATGTCGAACACGAGTTCCGGGACGACGGTCAGGGCCAGGAGGCGCGCCCGCCAGCCTCCGCGCCAGACGGTGACCATCCGCTCAAAGGAGAAGAGCAGGCCGAGCCCCAGCCAGAAGGGAAACCAGATCCACGTGTCCAGCGCGAGTACCGTCAGGAGAATCAGCAGCAGGTAGGAACTCAGGGCGATCACGCCGTAACCGAGACCGAACTGCTGGGCCCAGTACCGCGCGGTGGGCGGGGTCAGGCCGTAGGCGCCCAGGTTCTCCAGGGCACCCCGCTGCCACCTCAGGCGCTGGGCCCAGAGAGTCCGCCACGTCGGCATGAGTTCGGTGACCACCGCGCACTCCGACGGGGAGACCATGAGGCCGCCCAATGACTTCAGTGCGATGGTCAGCTCGTTGTCTTCGGTGAGGGCCCAGGTGTCGTAGACGTCCCCTGCTACGCCGGGCAGTGCCGTGCCGCGGTTCTCCGCCACAGCCCGCAGCGCCGCCGGACGGAACACCGAGGCGGTTCCCGTCAGCACGAAGACCCGGCCCCGCCGGCGCCTCATGTCCCGCGCGTACCTGATGTATTCGTTGCGCTGGAACTGGCCGAGCAGCCCGTGGCCCTGCTCGCCGTAGAAGAGCCCGCCGACGGCCATGAGGGCCCTGTCCCGCGTGAAATATTCGACGGCGCAGGCCAGGAACCCGTCGTCGAGCAAAGTATCGGCGTCCATCACCATGACCAGATCATTGTCGCCCTGCCCGGGTAGCACTTGCCTTAGCGCCTGGTTCAGGGCGCCGGCCTTCTTCTGGCTGTTGCGCACCGTCTCCAAAACCTCGACGCCGGCCGCGCGCGCAATCTCCGCTGTCGCATCGGTGCAGTTGTCCGCCACCACGATGATCCGCTGCGGCGGGCGTGACTGGGCGAGAAGCGACGCAAGCGTGGAGGGCAGTGATGCCGCTTCGTTGTGCGCCGGAATGAGGACAGTGAGAGTGACCGGCCCGGCGTAAACGCCCCTGGTCTTCGCCATCACGATGCGGGGAGCCAGCGGCTGGGCCGGGTTTGCCGACCGCCGCGCTTTCGTGGAGATATACCGGTCGGCCAGTGCGATTCCGGCGATGAGGAGGGAGGCGACGGCGATCGCCGTCGCCAGCAGCCACGGCGCCGGGGCTTCGGCCACGTAGAGCACACCCCAGGTCCCCAGCAGCCTGCCCCTGCTCGGGGCGGCGACCGCCGGCGGCACAGTCGCCGTCACGGCCAGCCACAACAGTGCGGCTGTGCCGGTCGCCGCCAGCGCGATGATTGCCCCGGCGGTCTTTTGTAGGGTGCGTGGCGGTTTTATGGCTACTCCATTCGGTGGATCGACGCGGTCCTTCGATCTGACCCGGGTGATCTTTCCAGGGCCGTCTCGGTTTTGACGCGGGAACAGATCAAGATCCGCTCAAAGTCGCGGCGTCATTATCCTTGGGGTTTATCAATTTGCTGGATAAACTATCGGGGGACCGGAAGGGACAGCATTGGGGGCTGTCCCTTCCGCCGTTCCCGGTGAAATCGTTCGCCGCGGAGAAGCAGCGCGGGCGGCCCGAACTTCCCCGCAGCCGGTGCCGGTAGTAGGGTCAGAGCACATCCTGACCGATGTCAATGAAGCACCGAGAGCCCAGGAGCCGGCCGTGAAAAAGCTCATCAATGACCCCCGCGCAGTAGTCGATGAATCCGTGGAAGGCTTTGGACTGGCCCACGCGGATCTCGTGACCGTCAGTGCCGACCCGAAGTACGTCACCCGCAAGGATGCCCCCGTTGCCGGCAAGGTGGGCCTGGTGTCCGGCGGTGGCAGCGGGCATGAACCGCTCCATGCCGGCTTTGTGGGGCGGGGCATGCTCGACGCCGCTGTGCCCGGCGCCGTTTTTACGTCGCCGACCCCCGACCAGATCATCCCCGCCACGCTCGCCGTGAACTCCGGCGCCGGCGTGGTCCACATCGTCAAGAATTACACCGGCGACGTCCTGAACTTTGAGACGGCGGCGGAGATGGCCCAGGCGGAGGGCGTGGAAGTCCGTACCGTGCTTGTCAACGACGACGTCGCAGTGGAGGATTCGCTGTACACGGCCGGACGCAGGGGAGTGGGGGGCACGGTCCTGGTGGAGAAGATCGCCGGTGCCGCAGCAGAGCGTGGCGACGGCCTCGACGCGGTGGCGGCCATCGGCGACCGCGTCAACCAGAATGTGCGGACCATGGGCGTTGCGCTCTCGGCCTGCACAGTGCCCCACGCCGGTTCCCCGAGCTTTGACCTCGAGGACAACGAGATCGAAATCGGCATCGGGATCCACGGCGAGCCGGGCCGGCACAGGATCGCGATGGAAGGTGCCGACGGCATCACCAACCGCCTGCTGGAACCGATTCTCAGCGACCTCGGAACGGCGCCGGGGGAGAAGGTGTTGCTGTTCGTGAACGGCATGGGCGGAACGCCGCTGAGCGAGCTGTACATCGTCTACCGCCGGGCCGCCCAGATCCTGGCTGAGCGGGGCGTCACGGTGGAGCGTTCCCTGGTGGGGAACTACATCACCTCCCTTGAGATGCAGGGCTGCTCCGTCTCCGTGCTGCGGCTTGACGACGAGATGACGGCCCTCTGGGATGCGCCCGTGCACACGCCCGCCATGCGCTGGGGGGTGTAACAGTGGGGCTGGACGTGAACTGGGCCGTTAAATGGCTGACGCTGTCTGCCCAGGCGATGGCGGAACATCGGGTGGAGCTCATTGAGCTGGACAGGGCCATCGGCGATTCGGACCACGGTGAGAACATGGACCGCGGTTTCCAGGCGGTGCTCGACAAGCTGGCCGAAACCCCTCCCGAAACCCCCGGCGCAGCGCTCAAGCTGACGGCCATGGCACTGATGTCGAAGGTTGGCGGGGCTGCCGGTCCGCTCTACGGAACGGCATTTCTGCGGGCAGCCACCACGCTGGGGGACGCAGCGAATGTGGACGCGGCGGCGCTCGCGGCAGCCCTCACGGCGGCGCGGGACGGCATTGTGGCCCGCGGAAAGGCGGAGCCGGGCGACAAGACGATGGTTGATGCCTGGACCCCGGCCGCTGACGCAGCCGCGGCAGCCGCGGCCAACGGCGACACGCTGGCAGTGCTCATCGCCGCTGCCGAGGCTGCCGAGGCCGGCGCCGTGGCGACGGATCCGCTGGTGGCGCGCAAGGGCAGGGCCAGCTACCTCGGGGAGCGAAGCGCGGGACACCGGGATCCCGGGGCGGCCTCAAGTGCCCTCATTCTTCGCGCCGCTGCGGGAGCCGCCGCATGACGGTGCGGATCGTGGTGGTTTCGCACAGCGACAAGATTGCCGAAGGCGCCGTGGAACTCGCGGCCCAGATGGCGCCGGACGTGATGCTGGTTCCGGCCGGCGGAACGTCTGACGGCCGGATCGGCACCAGCATGGAAAAGGTGCTGGCGGCCCTGGAAACGGCTGCCGGCGCCGACGGCGTCGTGGTGCTGACCGATCTGGGGTCAGCAGTGATGACGGCCGAGTCAGCCATGGAGTTCGCGGAGGGCAGCGCCCCGGTGCTGCTCGCAGACGCCCCGATTGTGGAGGGGCTCGTGGCGGCGGCGGTGGCGGCCCAGGGCGGTGCCAGCGTCCACGCTGTCCGGCGTGCCGCAGAGGCCACGCACGGCTATCCCGCATCCCGTCCCAGGGCCGAGGACCACCTCGCCGCAAGCAGCGTGACTGCAGGCAACCAGGCCGCGTACAGTCCGGCGGCGGGGGAGCCGGCAGCTTCGGCCACCCCGGATGCCAGCGGCGATTTCGAGCTCGTCAACCTTGCAGGCATGCATGCCAGGCCGGCCGCCAAAATAGCCGGCGGGCTGTCGGCGCTGGATGCGGAGGTAACCGTGAACGGAGTGGACGGCGCCTCCATGACCGGGCTGATGACGCTGGCTGCCGGCAAGGGATCGGTGCTCCACGTGGAGGCGTACGGCCCCGACGCCGAGCGGGCCGTGGCATATGTGGCGGGGCTGGTCAGGAACGGTTTCGGGGAACCTTGAGCAGGTTGGTGCCGGGCTACCTGTCCTGACTTAGGCCCGCCGCATCCAGCACCACCGCAGCGGAGACAAACCTTCCGCACTGCTCGCCAAACGGGTAGCTGGCCCGGGGCTCGAAGCGCAGCGTGCGTGTGGGCAGCGGCTTGCCGTTAATGTAGGATCCGCTCGCGGTGACGTCGATTGGGGAGTCGCCAAGGGTGTCCAGTTCCAGCAGTCCGCGCTGGGTGCCGTCCGGCCTGGACGTTGCCGAACACACGCCGTCGGGCCTGGAATCATCAGCACAGCCCAGGTCAACCGGGACGGAGCCCGGCACGAGGTCGATGGTGTCTTCTTTGCACCTGCCGTCCTGGCAGGCCTGCAGGTGCAGCGTTTTCACCTGGGGCGAGTAGCTGGCCGCCACAGTGACGGCCACTCCGGACACCTGGCCGACCGCCGGGCACACCGTCTCGAAAGCATGGCAGCCCGAGATAAGTGCCGTCGTCGTGATTGTGGCCAAAAGTACCCCTGTCTTGCCCATACTTCAGGTTAAGTCCGCCTTCCGGCGGCAGAACCGGCCGGCGCAAACTGGCGCCTTCATCGTTACCCGGGAAGCAGCAGTGGGGGCCAAATTGAGACCAAATCCCCGGCGACGGAGCCGGGGCACATCCGTGCCCGCGGCTGTCAGGCGGGCAGCCGGTAGCCGCCCTGGTGGAGCTCAGCCAGGCCGTCCTCCAGCAGGCCCGCCAGTGCCCGTTCCAGCTGTTCCGGCGCGCAGTTCAGGCGGTGCAGGGCGGCCAGCGGCACGCCGATGCCGGCGGCTTCGAACCCGAGGTCGGCCGGGGCCTGCTGGAACATCTCCGCCGGTACCGGCGCGTCCGCTACCCGGAGCACGGCCATCACGCCGCCGCGGACCTGGCGGTCTGTGCCGTGCCATGCCTGGCCCTTGGGCGTGTACGACGGCGGCGGCTCGCCGGCTGCGAGCCAGGCGCACCGGTCGCGAACCGGGCAGGCCGGGCACTTGGGCGCCCGGGCGGTACACACCAGCGCCCCCAGCTCCATGACCGAGGCGTTCCAGCGGACGGAGCTGCCGGCATCGGAGGGCAGCAGCTGCGCGGCAAGCCGCATCTCCGCGGCCGTCAGGGCGGGGGCGGGCAGGGCCGCTCCCGAAAAGAGCCGCGCGTGGACGCGGCGGATGTTGGTGTCCACCACCGTCTCGCGCCGGCCATAGGCAAAGGCGGCCACTGCTGCCGCGGTGTAGCTGCCCACCCCCGGCAGGCCGAGCAACTCGGTGTACTCCGACGGGACCCGGCCGCCGTGGTCGCTTTCGATGGCGACCGCCGCACTGTGCAGCCGAAGGGCGCGCCGCGGATAGCCGAGCCGGCCCCAGGCGCGGACTGCCTCCCCCGCGGGTTCGCGGGCCAGCGCGGCAGGCTCCGGCCACCGGCGCAGCCACTCTTCCCAGACAGGCAGCACCCGCACTACGGGGGTCTGCTGCAGCATGATCTCACTGACCAGCACGCCCCAGGGCGGGCAGTCGGGCGCGCGCCACGGCAAGTCCCGGCCCTCGGCGTCGAACCAGCAGTCCAGCGAGGAGTGGATGCCGGCCAGGTCCGCTGCAGCGCCCCCGGGGATGGCGGGCGGGGCAGGGTTGGGCACTGCGGGGCTGGGCGTGACGGGGTAAGCGGTTGTGGTTTTGATGCCAACACTCTAGTTGAAAACCCCGACGCCGGTTCCCGCCGTGCCGTCAGCTGGCCTCCTGCTCCGCGGGAGGCAGTCCCTCCCGCCGCGCGGGCAGCCGCCGCACGTGGCCGTGCAGGGTTTCCCCGCCGCGGCCGTTGGGCGCCGGAACCGCAAGAGCCACCACGAAGCTGGCACTGTTCGGGTCCCCGGAGCGTATGGTCAGGCTGCGCGTTCCTTCCGGTATTGAGGGCGCAAAGAACTGCAGCTGACGAGTGCCGACGGTGGCCACCTCGTCCAGCCTGTACTCTGTGCCAAAGTGGTCATGGACAACGATTGCGGGGGTTTGCGGCTCGTCTTCATTGACTGATGCGAGATGCAGGTTCACCACTATGCCGGTGTCCCAGATCTCAACCGCAAGCACCGTGAACTCGGTCCCCTGGCTCTGATGTTTGCCAAACGTCAGCGGCAGCAGGACGCGTTCGAGGTGACCGCCAGAAACGTGATCTACCATCAATCGTCCTCTCCAACTCGGCCCGGTAAGTGGTAACCGGGATTCAATTTTAGTAAGTGTGCTGACAGTTGTCACCCGAATTTTAGTCACGAATTGGACATGGTGGGGCGGCGGCGGCGTGGTGTGGCCGCAGAAAGCCGGCCGTTCCTTAGCCTAGAAGGATGGGCAGGCAAGACACTCCGAACTTCGGCGCGGGCCGGAACGGGTCGCCGAAATCGGCGGCGGAGAAAGCGGCGGCAAAGAAAGCCGGGGCACGGAACAGTGCGGCGGGGAACAACACCTCGCCGAAAAACACGGCGCCCCGCGCCGGCCGCAAGCCGGGCCCCGCCGTGTACCGCCGCCGTCGGCTCTTTGCCGGAGTGGCGCTGCTGCTGGTCCTGGGCCTGATCGCCGGCGGCGTCACAACACTCACCAGCCTCCTTGGTGGCGCCCAGCAGGCCTCTTCCGCCCAGGATTCTTCGACGCAGGGCACCGGCGCCCCGCAGCCGGGGACCACGCCGTCGGCCAGCCCCTCGGCAACCCCGTCCGCTTCGCCCACCTGCGACCAGAAGCTGGTGACCGTCAAGGCAACCACTAACAAGACGTCCTACGCCGCGGACGAAAAGCCGCTGCTGAGCCTGACTGTCACCAACGGCGGAAAGCTGCCGTGCAAGGTGAACATCGGAACGTCGCAGATGGACTTCCTGGTCACCAGCGGCTCGGACCGTGTATTCTCCTCCGCCGACTGCCAAGCCGCCAGCACTGACCTGGTCAAGACAATCGCCCCCGGCAAGAGCGAAACAGCGAACTTCCCCTGGCCGCGCAACCGTTCAGTGCAGGGCTGCGAGAAGGTCCCGGACGGCGCGGTTGCAGGCAGCGGGTACTACGTGTTCATAGCGAAGCTTGGCGCCAAGGTCAGCCCGCCGACGGTCTTCCAGCTCAGTTGATGGGCCTTGCGGAACCCCAGAGCTAGAGGAGCGCGGGGCCGGCTTAACCGCGGGTTTAGAGGAACGCGGGGTTAGAGGAAGCGGTCCAGCAGGCTGGCTTCGGCCATCCGGCTGAGGCCCTCCCGGACCGTGCGGGCACGCTGGTCGCCGATGCCGTCCACGGTCATCAGGTCGTCAATGGTGGCAGCCATGAGGTGCTGCAGCCCGCCAAAGTGGTCCACCAGCCTGTCCGCGACGGCCTTCGGCACGGCCTTGAGCCCCGAGAGAAGCCGGTAGCCCCGCGGCTGGACCACGGCGTCGAGTGTGTCCACGCCGCCGGCAAACCCGATGATCCCGGCAATCTTGCTGAGGTCGATCAGTTCTGTGGGGCCGAGGTTGAGGAGGGCGCTGACCGCGCCATCGATGTCCTCAGGGGATGCATTCGGCCCGGCGTAGTCGCGGATGATGATGTCGCTGCCCGGGCCGCGGCCCACGGTGAGCTCGTCCAGCTGCAGGGACAGGAGCCTGCCGTCCTCGCCCAGCTCCAGCACATACTGTGAAATCTCCTCGGAGATCCGCCGCACCATCTCCTGGCGCTGCAGGGTCACTGCCACATCGCGTACCGTCACCATGGCCTCGATCTCCAGGGCGGAGAGCGAGCTTGTCACCTGGTCCAGGCGGGAACGGTAACGTTCCAGCGTGGCCAAGGCCTGGTTGGCGCGGGCCAGGACCTTTTCCGAGCCCTCGAGCACGTGCCGCAGCCCGTTGACGTACAGGGCGATGATCTGCATGGACTGGCTGACCGAGATCACGGGGACGCCGGTCTGGATGGCGACGCGTTCGGCCGTCCGGTGCCGGGTGCCGGATTCCTGGGTTTCGATGCTGGGGTCCGGCACGAGCTGGACGGCGGCCCGGAGGATGTTGCCGGCGTCCCTGTCGCAGATGATGGCGCCGTCCATCTTGGCCAGTTCGCGGAGCCGGGTGGGGGAGAAGTCGATGCCGATGTCGAAGCCGCCCGAACAGATTGAGTCGATGGTCCGGTCCGAGCCCAGTACGATCAGCGCGCCGGTGCGTCCGCGGAGAATGCGTTCCAGGCCGTCCCGCAACGCGGTTCCCGGGGCCACCCTCCCCAAAGTCGCTTTGAGCGATTCTTCAGGGCTGCGAGCCATAGATATTCCCTTCAAAGGTGCAGGCGGGGCCTGCAGGTTTGCCGGTTTTCAGCAGTCCGCCGGCAGGATCAAAAGTACTCGGTTTCCCGCACGCACCATCCTAGAGGTAGATTACCCCAGCAACCGCACGGGCAAGCCTCAAAGTGCCCCGTTGGAGGCCTGCGGAACAGGCATCCGGAGTGGGTTCGACGGCGGCTGGCCAAGGGGCACTTTAGGCCCGCTTTCGGTGCGGATTCCGCCCCTGCGATAAACTTGAAGCCTTGGCTGGCAGGTTTCGCCGCCACATTTTCCAACCATGATCCCCCGCGGATCGCAGTGAAAGTAGCACCGTGTCCCAAGAAGTGCAGAGCCCCGCCCGAGTGCACGAGATCCACAAGCAGGCCTCCCGGCGCCGGACGTTCGCCGTCATCTCCCACCCGGACGCCGGCAAGTCCACGCTCACCGAGGCCCTGGCCCTGCACGCAAAGGTGATCGGCACCGCGGGCGCTTCCAGCGGCAAGGCCAACCGCAAGGAGACGGTCTCGGACTGGATGCAGATGGAGAAGGACCGCGGTATTTCCATCAGTTCCGCTGCCCTGCAGTTCTCCTACCGGGACACCGTCATCAACCTGCTGGACACCCCCGGCCACGCCGACTTCTCCGAGGACACCTACCGGGTTCTCGCGGCCGTCGACTGCGCCGTGATGCTCGTAGACGCGGCCAAGGGCCTCGAGACGCAGACCATGAAGCTGTTCGAGGTCTGCAAGCAGCGCAACCTCCCCATCATCACGGTCATCAACAAGTGGGACCGCCCTGGCCTGGACGCGCTGGCCCTCATGGACGAGATTACCGAGCGCACCGGGCTGCAGCCCATGCCCCTGACCTGGGCCGTGGGCATCTCCGGTGATTTCCGCGGTGTCTGGGACCTGCGGAACGACAGGTTCGCCCGCTTCCAGCGGAACAACGCCGGCGCCAGCATCGCACTCACCGAATACTTCACCCCCGAAGAGGCCGCCGAAAGCCAGGGCGACGACTGGACCAACGCAGTCGATGAGGCGGGCCTGGTCATCGAGTCCAACCTCGCCTTCGACGTTGAGAGCTTCCACGCCGGCAAGGCCACCCCCATCCTGTTCAGCTCCGCGGCGCTGAACTTCGGCGTCAAGGAACTCCTTGACGCCCTGGTGGACTTCGCCCCGCCAGCCGCGCCCCGGCCGGACATCGAGGGCACCCCGCGTCCCGTCGAATCGCCGTTCTCCGGCTTCGTCTTCAAGGTCCAGGCGGGCATGAACAAGGCACACCGCGACCACGTCGCCTTCATCCGCGTCTGCTCCGGCGTGTTCGAGCGCGGCATGGTGGTTACCCAGACCCGGACCGGCAAGTCCTTCGCCACGAAGTACGCGCAGCAGGTTTTCGGCCGCGAACGCGAGGTCATCGACGAAGCATATCCGGGCGACGTAGTGGGCCTGGTCAACGCGTCCTCGCTGCGCGTGGGTGACAGCCTGTTCCTTGAGGAAGCCGTGGAGTTCCCGGCCATTCCGCTGTTCGCCCCCGAGCACTTCCAGGTTGCCCGCTCCAAGGACCCCAGCCGCTTCAAGCAGTTCCGCCGCGGCATCGAGCAGCTCGAGCACGAGGGCGTCATCCAGGTGCTGCGCTCCGACGTCCGCGGTGACCAGGCGCCGGTGCTTGCCGCCGTCGGTCCGATGCAGTTCGAAGTGGTGGAGGACCGCATGGCACACGACTTCAGCGCGCCCATGCGCCTGGAACGCCTCCCGTACTCCATGGCCAGGATCTCGACGGCGGATGCCATGCCTGCCCTGGCGAACGTCCCTGGCGCCGAGGTGCTGCTGCGGTCCGACGGCGAATACCTGGCCCTCTTCAACGACGTCTGGGCCCTGCGCCGCATCGAGAAGAACCATCCCGACCTCACGCTGGTGCCCATCGGGACGCACAACCCCGCAAAGTAGCCGCGCCAACACGGAGCTCCGGCTCCCGGGCGGTCTCCCCAACCAACAAAGCAAGGTATCGCCGTGTCCACAAACCAGCCGTCTGCAGCAACACCTGCTACCGGTTCCCCCAGCGTCGTCGTGACCGGCATGGGTTCCATGAACCCGCTCGGGGCCACAGTGGCCGAGACCTGGGAAGCGATGCTGGCCGGCCGCTCGGGCATCGCGGCGCTGCAGGACGGCTGGGCTGAAGCGCTGCCGGTGCGCATCGCCGGCCGGGTCACCGCCGACCTTGGCGACTTCCTTGGCACCCGTGAGCTGAAACGGATGGACCGCTGCGGGCAGTTGGCGCTCGTTGCCTCCCGCGAGGCCTGGGAGCAGGCGGGGAAGCCGGACGTCGAACCGGAACGGTTCGCCGTCGTGATCGGCTCGGCCTACGGCGGCATGGACACCGTCCTCGCGCAGGTCAGGGAGCTGGACAACGGCGGCCCGCGCAAGGTTTCCCCGCACACCCTGACCCGGCTCATGGTTAACGGGCCGTCCGCATGGGTTTCCATCGATCTCGGTGCCAAGGGCGGAGCGCGCACCCCCGTCAGCGCCTGTGCGTCCGGGGCCGAGGCAATTGCCCAAGGCGCCGACATGATCAGGTCCGGGGCGGCCGACGTCGTAATTGCCGGCGGTGTTGACGCCTCCGTCAACGACCTGATCATCAGCGGTTTTTCCCAGATCCGGGCCCTTTCCACGCGAAATGACGATCCGGAGCGGGCCTCACGGCCCTTCGACCGGGACCGCGACGGGTTCGTCCTGTCCGAGGGAGCGGGGATCGTGGTGCTGGAGAGCGAGGAGCACGCACGTGCCCGGGGCGCGGAAGTGCTGGGCGGCGTTGCCGGGGCAGCCGTGACCTCGGACGCGAACGACATCGTGGCAGCCGATCCGGACATGCAGGTGCGGGTCATGGAGAAGGCCCTGGCCTCCGCCGGCCTCCACGGAACTGACATCGGCTTCGTGCACGCGCACGCCACCTCGACGCCCGTGGGAGACCGGCTGGAGGCGCAGGCCATCAGGTCCATTGCCGGTGACCAGGTCCCGGTGACCTCCACGAAGTCCCTCACCGGACACCTGCTCGGCGGAGCGGGCGCGCTCGCCGCCATCGCCACGCTGCAGGCACTCCGGACCGGCGACCTGCCTGGCACCTACAACGTGGCTGCCCTTGATCCCGCGGTGGACCTCAACGTCATCACCGGTACCGTCAGCGGCAGCACCGCGACTGCGGCACTCGTCAATGCCTTCGGGTTCGGCGGGCACAGCGCGGCGCTCGTGGTCACCCGCCCCTGACGCTAACGCTTCCTGGTCCGCACCAGGGCCGCCGTCCCGGCGGCCAGGCCGAGCAGGCCTGCGCCCAGCCCGGCGATGCCGAACGTGTTGTCTGGCGCGGCGGCCGTGGTGGTGCTTGACGATGCCCCCGCGGTGTCCGCACTTGCCGTGTCCGCGGCGGGTGCTGCCGATGCAGCCGGTGCCGCATGCGAATGTTCGTCTGCTGCAGCGGTGGTGACGAAGGAGGGAACCGGGTGCTCCGGCTCGGCCTGGCCGGCAGTTTCGGGCTGGTTCCAGTTCACCACCGTTCCGTCGGAGTAGGTCTGTGCCGCAGGCAGGGCCACAGTGGTCCCGGCTTCCGGAAGCCTGCCGACGGAGATGGAGAACGTCTGGTACTCATGCTGCCCGAGCTGGTGGGCCGCATCGGCGGTCCAGGTGACCGTGGCGGCGGCCTTGGTGATCTTGGCCCCTTCCACGGTGACGGGAGCGGGGAGGGCCGCCTCGGTGATCTTCGCCGTCCAGCCGTCCATGGGCTTGACCGAAACGGAGGTGAACGGCGTCGCCGTCGGCAGCGTGACGGTGACCTTCGTGGTCTTGGCGGTTTCGGACTCGTTGGGAACCCTGAAGGTCAGCTGCGAGAAGCCGCCGGCCGAGGTTGAGGCCGGGTCCACGTGGACGTGGGCGGAAGCTGAGCCGATGCCGAGGACCATGAGGCCGGCCGCTGCTGAGAAGACAGCGGCGGTTTTCAGGGCAGGGGACTTCACAGCACGGGTGTTTAGGGTGGTCATGACAGAGCCTTTCGCGGGTGCTGCCGCGCGCGAACCGGGGGCAGCGGGGTGATGGATGGGCAGGCAACTCCCCGGCACCCGTTTCGCAGGCTGGCCAGCCATGCGCAGGAAAGTTACGCAATGGTGCGCGGGAGGTCCGCCCGCGGCGGACCGCGAAGAGTGTCGTGCCGCAGGTTGCGCCGGTGGGCTGCGACGAAAACTGTTGGCCATGCCAGGGGACGGTGGGTGGCGGGCGTGAACCCGGCGGGCCGGGGGAGCCGCATCAGCGGCCGGAGCCACGCCAGGAGCTGCCACAGTGCGGCCTCGCCGCTGCGCATCAGCCAGGCGGTGGCCAGCGTGGCGAGGACATGGCCTGCCAGCATAGCGGGTGAATTGGAGCCATCATCCATGGGCATGGTTTCCATTGCTGCCGTGCAGCTCAGGCCTGCATGCCCGTCGTGCGTTAATCCGCCGGCCAGCGGCGGCAACCTTCCGGGCAACTGGGCCGCGGTCAACCCGGCGAGCGGCAACCGGGGCAGGCAGGAAGCTCCGGGGGAGAAGGCTATGAAGGCGGCGTGCAGGGCGAGCTGGCCGGCGCCGAGCATACCGAACAGGACAGCGAACGACAGTTGCCGCCGCGCGAGCCAGGCGGCCGGGCCCATCAGGAACGCAGCTGTCACGGCAAGTGTCACGGTGTCCGGAAGCTGCCCGCCACCCAGTACGTGGCCAGCCACGGCCAGGGAGACCGCCAGGGAAGCGATCAAGGCTGCGCGGAAGAGAGGCAGGGGACCTCGGAGATCCATCGGTGCCTCCCTCCACCAGGCCCGGGGCTGCTGTGACACCCCGACCGTAAACACGGCAGCGTGGGAAAACCTTGGGCACTGCCGCGGTTTGTTGCAGCTCTGGGCGGCCCGGAATGGTGGTGTGGAAGCTCGAACACGTGGCAGCGCCAGGGGCTGCCCGTAGAATTGCGGTGACTCCCGCTCAGCCGATCTTGTGGAAAGGACCGCTGATGATGCCCCGTGCCTCGTTCCGGCTTTTCCGCACCGGTCTGATCGGTTCCCTCGTTATAGGGTTTGCCGCCGGCGGGCACCTTGCGGGCGGTGGCCAGCTTCCCTCGGCTGCCATTCTGGCGGCGCTGTTCGCCGTGACGCTGGTTCCCGTCGCCGCGCTGACACGGTTCCGGCTCTCCTTCCCCGCCTTGGTCGGTCTGCTCGGTGCCGGCCAGTTCTGGCTGCACTGGGCCCTCGATGCGCTGGGCGGCCCGGGTGCTGCCGCACCGGCGGCCACTGTCCTGATGCCTGGCCATGCCGGTCATGCGGGGGGAGCGCTGCAACCGGCATTCCTAAGCCCCACGGCCGCCGAAAACACCCATTCCGCTGCGTCCGACGGCGTCATGTTCGTTGCCCACGCCGTTGCCACCCTGTGCACCGCCGTCCTGCTGGCCCGCGGGGAACGGGTGCTGGCAACATTGGCCTCGTGGCTGCAGCCGCTTTTCCGCCGGCACGAGTCGGTAGTCAGTCTTCCCGCCCGTGTCCCCGCGCCTTTTCCGGCTCCGGCCGTCCTCCCGCGCACACGCGCCGGCGTGCGCCTGCCAACCCGGCGCGGGCCGCCCGTGCCTTTGGCCGCCTAGCCGGGTTCCTTGCAGAACGGACCGTTCCATGACGAACGGTTCCGCTTTTCAGGCAGGGCCCGACGGCGGCGTGCAGCTACCTGCCCGTGCCGCCTTGAGCGCGCACCGGTCCCTGAGTGATTTTCTGTGAAAGGCATTACCCCGTGAAAACCTCCATTCGCCGTACCCTCAAGACCGCAGCAGCCGCCTCCCTGACGGCAGGATTCCTCGCCGCCGGTGCCGCCGCCGCGTCCGCCCACGTCACTGTCGACCCCTCCGCCACCGCTGAAGGCGGCTTCACCAAGCTGACGTTCAGCGTTCCAAACGAATCCGAGACGGCCAAGACCAACCGGTTGGAGGTCAAGCTGCCTACCGACACTCCGCTCACCTCGGTCTCCGTTAAGCCGATGGACGGCTGGAAGGCGCAGGTAGTCACCGGCACCCTGCCCAAGCCCGTGGAGGTTGCAGGCGCAACAGTCACCAAGGCGCCGACCAGCGTGATCTGGACCGCGGACGCCGCCCACCAGATCGGGCAGAACGAATTCCAGACCTTCACGCTGTCCGTCGGCCGGCTCCCGGCCGCCGGCACCAGGCTGATGCTGCCCGCGGCTCAGGGCTACACGGATGGAACCACCGTCAATTGGGCGGACGCAGCCGAGGCTGACCACGGGCACGCGTCCGCAACTTCCTCGGCCTCGAGGTCATCCGCACCGGCCGCTGAAGCGGAGGAACACCGCCCGGCACCGTCGTTCGTCGTCACGGCGGCAGAGACAGCTGAGGGGTCTGCAACCGCGACGCCGGAGGCCGCACCGGCTGGTTCGGCAACGCAGGCCGGCGCTTCCAACGGCAGCCAGGCCGCGGGCTGGATCGGGCTCGTGGCAGGTCTCCTTGGCCTCGCCGCGGGCGCCACGGCACTGGCCCGCACGCGGGCGGCCAGGAAGTAGCCCAGGAGCGGCTCCCAACAGCAGTGGCCCGAACCGTCACCCTGGAAGAAGGGACGGTGCGGGCCACTTTTGCTGAGGGCTCATCCCTGCTCAGGGCTTGGTGATGAGCAGTTCCAGGACCTCGGTCAGGTGGCCCACTTCCTTCACGGAAAAGCCCGGCGGAACCGGGCCGGGACCGGTGGGGCTGGAGGGAACCACCGCGTGCGTGAAACCCAGCCGGTGCGCCTCATGGATGCGCTGGTTGATTCCTGGGACGGGGCGCACCTCGCCGGCCAGGCCCACTTCGCCGAAGGCGATCAGGCGTTGCGGCAGGGGTTTCTTGTGCTTCGCGGACGCCACTGCCAGCGCCACCGCGAGGTCGGTGGCGGGTTCGCTGAGCTTCACGCCGCCCACTGTGGCCACGTAGGAGTCGTCCTTCTGCAGCTGGCATCCGGCACGCTGCTGCAGCACTGCCAGGAGCATGGCCACCCGGGAACTGTCCAGGCCGCTGGTTGCCCGGCGGGGCTGTGAGTTCTGGGTGTCGGCGAGCAGGGACTGCACCTCGGCCAGCAGCGGCCTGCGGCCCTCCATGGTGACGGTGATGCAGGTGCCCGATACCGGTTCCTTGGTGCGGGTAACGAACAGTCCGCTGGGATCGGCGAGGCCAAGGATGCCGTCCTCGGTGAGGTCGAAGCAGCCCACGTCGTCGGTGGGCCCGTAGCGGTTTTTGACTGCCCGCAGCAGGCGGAGGCGGGAGTGGCGCTCGCCCTCGAACTGGCATACAACGTCCACCAGGTGCTCCAGCAGGCGGGGCCCGGCGATGGAGCCGTCCTTGGTCACATGCCCCACCAGCAGCGTGGTCATGTTCCTGCGCTTGGCTGCCGAAATGATGGAGGCCGCCACCTCGCGGACCTGGGAGACGCCGCCGGAACTGCCCTCCACGTCCGCGCTGCTGAGCGTCTGCACGGAGTCGACCACCAGCAGCTTCGGTTCCACCTTCTCCACCTGGCCCAGCGCCTGGCCGAGGTCGGTCTCCGCGGACAGGTACAGGGTGTCCGCAATCGCGCTGATCCGCTCTGCCCGCAGCTTCACCTGGGCCGCCGATTCCTCACCGGTCACATACAGGACGCTCTGCCCGGTCCGGGCGAACTTGGCGGCGACGTCCAGCAGCAGCGTGGACTTTCCTACTCCGGGCTCGCCAGCGAGCAGGATGACGGCGCCGGGCACCACGCCGCCGCCGAGCACCCGGTCCAGTTCGTCCACCCCGGTGGGCAGGTACGCAGCGGCTGTGGCGTCAACCTCGGCAATGCGGCGGGCTGGCTCCAGAACTGTAGTGGCCGCCGTCGTACGCGCCACCGCCGTGCCGGTTTCCTCAACGGTGCCCCACGCCTGGCACTCACCGCACCGGCCCACCCACTTGACCGTGGTCCAGCCGCATTCCGCGCACTTATAGCCCGGCGCCTTGGAAACGCGGGAAGTCTTTGTAGCCATTGCTCCACACTAACCGGGGGCTGTGACATTCCCCGACCGCACCCTAACCTCGCACGCTCGGCCAGGGAACCCTGCGGCCGTGGGCCCACGCAAGCGGGATGCCTACAGCGGGGGCAGGAGGTCGCGCGCCTCGCGGGAATCGATGCCGCTGGCTTCCAGCAGGTCCACCATAAGCGGCCGGAACAGCATCACCACGGTCTCGCCCTCCAGCTTCTGGACCTTCAGCATCCTGGGGTGCAGCCGCCCGGCGATGTCGCCCAGATCCTGCCTGGCGCTGCGCAGGTGGGCATTGCGGGCGCCTTCCTGCACTTCGGCGAGGCCCAGCGAGAGCTCATCCACGGCCGCCGCTGTTTCCTGCAGGACCTCGGCGATGTTCTCAGTGGCTTCGTCGGACAGGGCGGCGTGGTTGATGGAACTGGTGAGCCGGCGGGCAAAGACGCGGCTGTTGCGCAGGGCAAGGTCGATGTACTCGAGCGACTGCTCCAGCCGGTCCAGCTCGTCCCGGTGCCTGCGGTAGGCGGGCGCCAGCGTGGCCACCTCCCCGGATGCCCGCAGCGAGTGCCGCATGGCGTCCACCAGCGGCTGGCTGTTCCGGCCCCTAACCAGGGCATGCCAGGCCCGGGTGGAGTCGCTGTCCACCAGGGCCGCGGCGCATTCCCGCAGCACCTCCGCCAGTTCATGGAGCAGTTTCTGGACGTCCTTGCGCGGTTCCCGGCGGGGATCCTTGGGCGCCAGGACGGTGACCAGCAGCGCCACCACGCCGCCCACCACGGCGTCGATGCTGCGGGTGAAGGGGCCGCCGGCAGGCGCCGGCAGCAGCACCACCAGCAACGACTGCAGAGCCAGCTGCGTGGTGAAGATGTTGCCGCTGTCCAGGAATCGGGCCAGCAGGATGGAGATCAAAAGCACGACGGCGGCCTGCCAGATCCCGGCACCGAGCCAGTGGACCAGCAGGTCGCCCACGGCAATGCCGATGGTGCAGCCCAGGCCCACCTCCATCACCCTGCGCATGCGCAGATCGCGGGAGAAACCGAGGGCGATCAGGGCGGACGTGGCAGCGAACAGCGGTCCGGTATGGCCCAGGACGTACTCGGCAAAGGCGTAGGCTCCGACGGCGCCGAAGGTCATCTGGATCGCGGGCACCAGCGAATTCCGGCTCCGGACCATCCCTGTCCTGATCCGGCCGCGTAGGAAGCGTCTGCTGGCGGAGAGTCCGGTCTGGGGCATGGCTTCAGTCTATTGCCGGAGCCCGCGCGGACCGGGAACCCAACGCCGCGGTGACAGGGCTCCCGTGAGCCGCGGTCCGGTGGTCAAACAGCAGGGGCCGCCGTCGCGGTTGCGGCGGCGGCCCCTGTTGTTGTGGTGGTTTGGTTAGCCGTTGATGATTTGCGGTACGCCGAGGTGTTTGAGGCCTTCGACGCCGAATTCGAGGCCGTAGCCGGATTGTTTGGCGCCGCCGAAGGGGATGCGGGGGTCTACGGCGCCGTGTCTGTTGATCCAGACGGTGCCGGCCTGGATGCGGTTGGCCACCTCGCGGGCGGCGGGGAGGTTGGGGGACCAGACGGAGGCGCCGAGTCCGACGTCGAG
>NZ_JBNHFL010000023.1:0-88624 GCF_059090205.1 Arthrobacter sp. CMU6 | reverse complement strand
GTCACCGAGGGAGGTGGTGTCGGCCTTGGCGTGCGCGGCCGTCGGCGGGGTATCGGGGATCTGGCTGCTCACAGGGGACGACCCCCACCCTCGGTGTCGTCTGTATCCCGCCGCCTCGGCTCGCCGTAACCCGGCTCACCGACGGCAGGTTCGCCATAACCCGGCTCACCGACGGCAGGTACGCCGTAGGCCGGCTGGCCGGTGGCCGGTTCCCCGTATGCAGGTTCGCCGTAGGCCGGCTGGCCGGTGGCCGGTTCCCCGTATGCAGGTTCGCCGTAGGCCGGCTGCGTGTAGGTCGGTTCTCCCAGCTCGGCGCGGTCGTAGAGCGGTGCGCCAACCCCCGCGTCCAGGCCGCTGTCGGTGACCGGCGGCTGGACGGGATACGGCGGCACAGTACCAGTCGTTGATGCGTAACCGGTCGCCGTCGAGGTTTCGGGGGCGCCGGCCTGCAGGCTGCGGCCGAGGCGTCCGGCGAGCAGGCCTGCGCCTGCCGCGAGGAGCAGGAAGGCGCCGGGGCGCTGGCGGGCGAAGGACTTGACCTCGTTCAGGAGCGAGCCCGGGTCCCGGTTGTCCAGCCAGGACGCGACCGATTCAGAGCGGTCGGCGGCCTGCCGGATCAGGTCCGAGGCCACGCCCTGCTGGTCCGGAGCGTCGGCCATGGTGCGCAGCTGCGAGGAGATGGTGCGGATGCCTTCGGCGGCCTTGGTCTGCTGGGTGCCGGCCTGGCTGGTCAGGTCCGACTTCGCCTGGTGCAGCAGGTCACGGGCGCTGTTCTTCGCCTCGTAGGCGACGTTCTTCGCCTCGGTCTTGGCGGTCTCTGCGACGTTCTGGGCGGCACCTTTGGCCTCGCCGGCAACGTTCGCGGCCTCTTCCTTCGCCACGTCCTTCTTCGAGGACGCATCATCCTGGTAGCCGGGAGCGCCGTAGCCGGTGGTGCCCGCCCCAGTTGCGCCGTACCCGGTGGTGCCGGGGCCGTAACCCGCATTCTGTGTGGCCGGGGGAGTGGTGAGGTCGTCATCCTGCGGCCATTGGTTCTCAGTCATCTTCGCTCTCTCTTTCCGAAAGGGGCAGCTGCTGTACAGGAACCAGCGTTGCTGGCATGCAATGATAAGCATGTTTACTAATAAATAGTAAGCACGCTTGCCATTTTTTCCCACCCCAACTTTTGCTGTTGCCGCCTTAAGCGTCCGCGGGCGTGGGGTCTCGGCGGGTATTTGCCCGGCGACGCGAGTGTCGGCCTCAAAGAAAAAGCTAAGTAGGCTTGCCAATCTGATAGTAAGCATGCTTAGGGTATAGGTGCGAGGTCGTACCACCGGTCTCGGCCGCGACGGCGGATTGCCCGGGAGGGTGCGGTAGACGCCTTTCCCAAGGCGGCGACAGCATGCCCTAACCTGCCGTTGCGCCGTCGTCGGCCTCAGCGTGTACAGCCAAATGTGAATACGAAGTCAAACTCCAAGGAGACAGCATGCTCACCAAGGAACACATCGACGACCTGCTCAACAAGAACGGCAACGTCCTCTCCGCGGACGGACACAAGATCGGGTCCGTCGGCCAGGTGTATGCGGATGACGAGAACGGACAGCCCACGTGGGTGACGGCACGCACGGGCCTTTTCGGCACGTCGGAGTCGTTCATCCCCCTCGAAGGAGCACGGCTTGAGGGAGCCGACATTGTTGTCCCTTACAGCAAGGACCAGGTCAAGGACGCCCCGCGCGTTGACGCTGAGGGCCACCTTGACCCCTCAGAAGAGGACCGGCTCTACGAGCATTACCGGCTAAATGGCAACGTGACCTATTCCGAGGCCGGGAAGGGGTACCGCGCCGACTCCGGCCGGACGGCCGACCAGTCCGCGGCCGGCCTTACGCCCACCGAGCGTGATGCGGCGTTCGCTGCCGCCGGGAGCGGTGGAACGTACAGCGCTGCGGATGAGAGGCTCGAACGCGATACGTCCGGACCCGCGGATGACGACGCGATGACCCGTTCGGAGGAACGCCTGAATGTTGGCACCGAAAGGCAGGCTGCAGGCCGGGCTCGTCTGCGCAAATATGTGGTCACCGAAAACGTGACCCAGACCGTTCCCGTTCAGCGTGAGGAAGTGCGGCTGGAGCGCGAACCGATCACGCAAGGAAACCGGGACGAGGCGTTGCGGGGACCGGGCATCAGTGAAGCAGAACACGAGGTGGTGCTCCACGAGGAACGTCCCGTGGTGGATAAGGAAACTGTTCCCGTCGAGCGGGTCAGGCTGGACACGGAAACGGTCACGGACGAAGTGACGGTGGATGAAGAGGTCCGCAAGGAGCGCATCGAGGCCGACGGCGTAGAGGACACCCGCCGTTAACGTGCCTAACGCCGGGGCCGGATTACCGGCCCCGGCGGTCTCGGCATTTTGGGCTGGCGGTGTTGCCAGCACGGGCTCAAAGGGGAAAGAAGGTTCAAACCGATGGTCCCGAATCCTGACGCGGAGCAGTGGGGGCCTCACCAGCTGCTGTCCATGGCGGCCAGGCTTGTCCAGCGCAGGCAGGACCAGGCATTGGCTGAACTCGGTCTCACGCACGCCGCAGTCATCGCGCTGCAGGGCCTCTTGGATGGTCCGCTGAACCAGGAGCAGCTGGCCGCGGACATCAAGGTCCGCAGTCAGTCCATTGGCCGTGTGCTTTCGCGGCTTGAAAGCGCCGGCCTTGTGGTTCGTGAGTCCAGTTCGCTGGACAGGCGGCACAACCTGGTATCCATAACCGAAGCTGGCCGCCAGGCATTGGAGGCGGCACGGAAAGCCGAGCAGGATGCGCTGCCACCCGATGTAGTGGAGGGCACAGTCCTGGGCCGTGAGTTGGCGCGTGTGATCAGCTACTTTCCGGGGCGCGCAAAGGCTGGCTTGGCCAAGAACCAGGAAACGGCCGCCGTCGTCGGCGCCACTGCCACCGACGGCACTGTTGAGCCCGGCTCTCCTGAAGCCTCTGCACGCACAGAAGGCCCGGAGCGAACAGCAGGCGTGCAGGAGGCTTCGGGTGCGGACCCGTCCGCGGAACCTGACTTGGGTCCGGCGGATTCTGAAGCAGATGATGCCGGGCAGGACGCTACGCCGGTGCCCGAGGACAACGCCGGAATAGGGCAGAAGCCAACCGGCGCCGGCGACTCCAGCCCTGAGTAGGTTCATGGCCTGGGGTGAGTGTTTCCGTCATTGAGGAGGAAAGTGTCGCCGCGCCGCGCGCGGCGACACTTTCCTATTGGCTCATGCCGGTCCGGGCTCAGGTCCGGACCGTACTCCAGCTTCGCTCGGGCATCTTTAGCGCTGCTGCTGCATCGGGTCCGGCCAGTTGCCGATGAGGCCGGACATGGGGTCGGGCCAGTTCCCGATCCGGCCGCGCATGGGGTCGGGCCAATTTCCGATCCGGCCGCGCATGGGGTCGGGCCAATTTCCGATCCGGCTGCCAAGGGCTCCGGACTGCGGGCGGGACGGGCGAGGGGCGGCCGACAGCGGGGCGTGGGTAGACATGACATTTTCTCCTGACTGAACTGGTGGTCCTTGCGCAGGATTGCGCAGGCGGTCTGTTCTGCCCGGAATGCGGGCAGAGCTGACCTGTTCAGTCGGGGGAACACCCCGGGTCGAAGGCTGGGCTGGAGGGAAGGTCCTGGGCAGCGTCGAACGCCCGTGCCCCGGCGTGCAGTGGCGTCCGGTCCCAATCGCCGGCCACTTCAGCGGCCTGGGCGCCGGAGCCTGAGGAGGCGTTCCCCGGGGTTGCCTCATTCACGGCAAGGTGCTGAAGGTGGACGTCCGCGGGCCGGTGACCAATGTGGATTTTGTGCGCTGCTATTTTGTGCGCTGCGGGGCTGGCTCCTGCCAGCTCTCGCTGCCGAGGCGTGGTCATCTCCAGCTGCGCCAACGAAAGGCCCGTGCCCGCGAGCGGCAGTCCGGCGCCGGTAGCGGATGTGGCCGGGACAAATGTCCTGGCCGATGCTGCCGATAGATCATCGTCTGCGGACTTGGTTGCGCTCGCCCCCGCCCGGACCGCCGAGGGCGAAGGGGCATGAGGCCGTACAGCAGGATCCTGCGGGTTGCCTCCCGCCTCGGGACCCGGCGCTGGACGCGTGACGCCCGGTACGTGAACGTTGGGCAGTTCCGGCGCAGGGACGGAAGGGACCGGAAGCGAAGGAACCGGGACGGACGGGACCGGGACTGAAGGGACCGGCAGCGACGGAATGGCCGGCACAGCGGGCCTGACTGGAAGTTGCGGCACCGCTGAGACGATGTCCCCAGCGGCCGTCACTAGGCTGCCTGCCTTGTCGAGCACGGGTTCCGTCGCTGCGGGCGCGGTGCTGACCGCTGTTGACGCCTCATTGATCACGGTGCCGGCCGTGTGAGTCACCGTGCCCACGACAGCCGCCACGGGCCGGGTGACCGCGGCCGGGACGCTGGGGGCCGCCGGAAGGGCAGGAACGGCAGGAATCAACTTGGCCGCCGGGGCCACCTGGGATGCCGCAGAAGCCAGAGGGGCAGCTACGGCCGACTTCGCTATGGCAGTCACGGGGGCCGTGCCGAGGGGTCGCGCGGTGAGTGAACCAGGGCCAACAGTACCGGCGGTGACGCTGTCCCCGGAGGCTGCACCGGCGGCCGTTGCGCCCCAAATAATCCAGGCCAAAGCCAGGAGAACGGGCACCAGCAGGGCGCGTACAACCGCAGCTTTGAGAAAGCGCAAGCTGTTGCCCATTCGGATCACCCCCCAGCGCCATGGGAGATCAGAATATGCCCGGAGCCCGGTTCCGTCCAGAGGAAAAAGCTTTCGGGCATGAGCGGGGTGGGCGGGAACGCCCTAAAATTGGAGCAGAAGGTGCTGTAAGGATGTCTGGGTCCATCGTCGTCGTCCTTGTGCTGCTGGCCGTGACCGCCGTCGTCGCTGTTGCGGCAACGGTGCGGGCGGTCCTGCGCGACGGGCGCGGCGAAGTCCGCCCGGAACCGTCCGAGGAGCCGTGGACCGCCGGGACTCTGCCCAGCGAGCCCTACGCCGTGATCCGCTTCAAATAATCGTCGCCACGGGGCCGTTCCCGGCGGCAGCCCACATCCCTATACTGACCGTGTGGGAACGTCCCTGCTGTTCGGCGTGGTGGCTTCCAGCGCACTTGTTATAGGTGCGCTTATAGGTGTCCGCTTTGAGTTGCCCAAACGGCTGCTTGCGATCCTGCTCTCCTTCGCCGCCGGTGCACTCATCACGGCCCTGGCCTTCGAGCTGTTCGAGGACGCGTACCAGCGCGGCGGAATAGTCCGGGCCGCCCTCGGCCTGCTGGCCGGCGCGGTGGTGTTCACAGCCCTGAGCGCGTTGCTGGACCGGTGGGCGCAGCCAAAGGCCAAAGCGGTGCCGGCGGATGAATTCCGCGGCAGTGCCAAGCTGGACACCGATGCTGCTGCGGCGGAAAAGGCGCCAACACCCGAATCAACCCGCGGCGCGGCGGGAATGGCGCTGCTGGCGGCTGTAACCCTTGACGGCGTGCCGGAGAACGTCGCCTTGGGGGTTTCCCTGGGGGAGGGGACGGGGGGTCTGGCGCTACTGGCCGCCATCTTCGTCTCCAACTTTCCTGAGGCGCTGGTCGGCGCTGCGTCCATGCGCAGCCAGGGCCGTCCGCCCGGTGCGGTCCTGGGGCTGTGGACCATCTGCGCTGTGCTGCTCGTGGCCGCCGTTGTCCTCGGCGCAGGGCCGTTGTCCGGGACTGACCCGAAGACCATCTCCTTGCCGCTGGCCTTCGCCGCCGGAGCCGTCATTGCCTCCCTTGCGGACACCCTGATGCCCGAAGCCTACGAACATGGCGGGCCGGCCGTCGCGCTCAGCACCGCGGCCGGGTTCGTCCTTTCCTTCGTGTTGTCTCTCGCCTGAGCCTGCCAAATGAGCCTGAGCCTGCAAACTAAGTTGGTGCAGCCGCCCACGCCTTGCGTGGCCGCCTGCACCAACCGGTAGTACGAATACTCAGATTAGATATCTATTCATTCGCGGCTCCTAGTTCCCGGCGTTCGCGTTCCGGGCTTATTTCCTGTCCTCGACCGAATGCCGTGAAAACATCCAGCCAGCGGCAATCATCAGCACGCCAAGCACCATGTGCGTCCAGTTGTCCAGCATGTTCAGCGACAGGAAGTTGGCCGCCGAATCCACTCCGACACTGAGCCCGTAGAGGCTAAGGACGAGGTACAGCGCACCGGCTCCCATGAGGAACCGCCGTGCACCCATTTCGCTCCTGGACATGGCCCAGCCGGTTGCGCCAATGACCAGCTGCACAATGTTGAGCAACATGGATACCTGGAACAGGCCGAGAAACATGGCGTGCGAATCAGGCCCAAAGAACATCAGTTCGCCATACCGTGCGGTGATGCCTGGGATAAACCCCAGCACACCGACCACCATCAAGACAATACCTACACCCATGCCAGCGTTCTGGACGTCAGTCCTGCCAAAGTGAACGCCGTGTGCATGTGGGGATGCGGTAGTCATTTTCTGCCTCCAACCACTGAATGCGGACAAGCTAATTTTACGACGCGACTCCCGAAAAAGCGCCCGCGGTAGAGCCGGCCGGGCGCCTGCACCGGCGTATTGCCGTCCAACTTCTCGGGCCGTTGAGCCTGTCGAAAACGGGCGGGCCGGGCCCCGCGTGGCACGATGGGAGGCGATGAAACTGCGTGCTGACCAGACCGGCGACCGTGGCCTACCCATGCCCCTGTGGCTGCAGGGCGGGCTCGAGTCCGCGCAGGCGGCCTTCATTTCCGCGCTGGTGGTCATCGCCCCCATCGTTGCGGTGTGGGCGACCTCGGGTTTCGGGAGCGCCGGCTTCGATGTCCTGGCGCGGCTGGCCGGCCAGGCGTGGCTGGTCATCCATGGGGTACCCCTGTACCTCACCACCGTAGGGGAGGGCGCTGCCGCAAGGCCGGAGACCGGCACGCTGTCGCTGCTTCCGCTGGGCCTGACCCTCATCCCGTTCCTGCTGGCCTGGCGGGCGGGCAGGCGCCTGGCCCGGGCGTCGTACACCGACCAGTTGTGGCAGGCGCTGCTGGGGTCGTGGCTGGTCTATGCGGGGTTTGGCATTGCCACTGGGTTCATTTGCCGGACCGAGGATGTTGAGGTTTTCCTGTGGTGGGCCGGACTCCTGCCACTGGTTCCCTTCGGCCTCGGGATGGTCATCGGCGCCCGGCGTGAGGCCGGTTCATGGAGCCGGCTGATCGGCGTCGACGCCGTGGACTGGATCGCCCGCACCAGCCAGCATTCGCGGTGGGCGGGGTCGTATCTGGCCTCGGCAGCCAAGGCGGGCTTCGTGGCCGTCATGGCGGCGCTCGCCATTTCAACGGCGCTGCTGGCCGTGGACCTGTTTATCCACTGGAACCTTGTGGTGGCGGTTTATGAAGGGCTCGACGCCGGCCCTGTCGGAGGCGCGGCGCTCACCATTGCGCAGCTCGGCTTCCTGCCCAACCTCGCCGTCTTCGCGCTCGCGTGGCTGACCGGCTCCGGATTCGCGCTCGGCGCAGGCTCCCAGGTGGGCCCGCTGGGAACCGCCGTGGGACCGCTTCCCACCATCCCGGTTTTTGCTGCGATCCCGTCCGGTCCGCTCGATTACGGACCGGTGGCGCTGGTGGTTCCCGTGCTCGCCGGAGTCCTGGCCGGCTGGTGGTTCCTGCGCGAAGGCGAAAACCACTTCGACGAATGGCTGTCCATCAAACTCCGCGTCCGCTGGCTGACCGCCGCCGCGTCCACGCTGTTCCTGGCGCTGATCGTCGGGACTGCAGCGGGCGTGCTCACCGCAGCCCTCGCGTGGCTGGCGCGCGGCTCGGCCGGCATCGGCCGCCTCTCGGACATTGGCCCGGACCCGTTGTGGACGGCAGTCTGGCTGGCAGCGGAAGTAGGCATCGGCGTCGTAATTGGGTATGCCGCGGGACCGTGGCTGGAACGCCGGCAGCTGCGGGACGCCGAGCTGGGGACTGCCCCGAGCAGCAAATAGCTTTGGTGGGCGCGGGGCCGGCCCTACCGGACGGGTTGCCTGAGCGGTCCGGGCAGCGAGTTCTCCAGCTGGACCCGGCACTCCGTGCTTGCCTTGCTGGTCAGCGCCTGGCGGGAACATTGCTGGAAGTCGCGCACCTGGTTGAAGAACAGCGCCGAAGTCAGGACCAGAAGCACCATGACGGCGGAAACCACCAGGCCGGAGATGGTGCCGAACAGCACCAGTTTGGATTCCTTGAACCGGACGGCCCGGATGAGCACCATGATCCCCAGCGCGATGCCCGCGGCCGTCAGAATGGCCGTTAGCCAAAGGTAGGCGATGTCCAGCTGGAACACGAAGAAGGCGCCCAGCACGGCCACAATGAACATGCGGAACAGCGTGTGCGTCTTCTGGAGCGAGGCTTTGGCTTCCTCGCTGAGCGGACGCGCGGTCCGCTGCGACCCTTGGGGGCCCGGAGTGGGGTTCATGTTTTCCAGCCTACGCGAGCAGCCGCCTAAGCTTGAGCAATGCGCATAGTAGTCCTCGTCTCCGGAACCGGTTCCAACCTCCAGGCCGTCATCGACGCCGTCCAAGCCGGCGACCTGGACGTGGAAATCGCCGCGGTAGGTGCGGACCGCCCTGGGACATTCGGCGTGGAGCGCTCTGCAGCCGCCGGGATCGAGACGTTTGTGGTGGACTTCAAGGCCTACCCGGACCGCGCGGAATGGAACGCCGCGCTGACTGCGGCCGTTGCCGCGTACCAGCCTGATGTGGTGGTGTCCTCAGGCTTCATGCGGATCGTGAGCCCCGAGTTCATCGACGCCTTCGACGGCAAATACCTCAACACCCACCCCGCCCTGCTGCCGTCCTTCCCCGGCGCGCACGGCGTCCGCGATGCCATGGCCTACGGCGTCAAGGTCACCGGCTGCACCGTGCACTGGGCCGACGCCGGTGTGGACACCGGGCCCATCATCGCGCAGGAGGCCGTGGCCATCGAGGAGGGCGACACCGAGAAATCCCTGCACGAACGGATCAAGGTTGTGGAGCGCCGCCTGCTGGTCTCCACCCTGGCGTCCCTCGCGGCCGCGCACTCTATGGCCTAATTGACCGTCGGCTCCCAGTTTGGGGGCCCATGGGGACCGGCCCACTACTTGTTTAGGCCTGGCTGGCGGGACCATGCGTCATGCCGCACCGGCAGGTGCGGCATGCATGCCCAAGGCGCGTAATCGGGGCCGACGGCCCGGGTAGTGCCCCCGAAAAGACGGGTACCTCAACGCCGGAATTACGCTGGCTGGCTGCGGAGGCGGCTCGTACGCTGACTGCGTCTCATCCAGCACGCGGCTTGCCAGGAGGTCTCTTATGTCGCACTTCAGCATTACCAAATCGAGTCCAAAAGTTTTGTGCCTTACAGCAGCACTAGTTCTCGGCACCGGTGCCGTCACAGCTGTGTACGCCTCGGCGACGACGTCCGCCGCAGGCGAGATCAGTGGCTGCTTCAATAACAACAACGGCGGCCAGTTGCGGATTCTGTCCGCCGGCTCCACCTGCGACACCAAGAAGGAAACTCCCATCTCCTGGAACAGCCAGGGGATCCAAGGCATCCCGGGCATCCAAGGCGCCACCGGCGCCCAGGGAACCCAGGGCGAGCCCGGGGCCACCGGCGCCCAGGGGGAAAAGGGTGACACCGGCCCCCAGGGCGAGACCGGCGAGAAGGGCGAGACCGGTGCGACCGGGGCCCAGGGCGAGAAGGGTGAGACCGGTGCGACCGGGGCCCAGGGCGAGAAGGGTGAGACCGGGGCGACCGGTGCCCAAGGGGAAAAGGGTGAGACCGGAGCGACCGGTGCCCAGGGTGAGAAGGGTGAGACCGGGGCGACCGGTGCCCAGGGTGAGAAGGGCGAGACCGGGGCGACCGGTGCCCAGGGTGAGAAGGGCGAGACCGGGGCGACCGGTGCCACCGGTGCGACCGGCGCCCAAGGCGAGAAGGGCGAGACCGGGGCGACCGGTGCGACCGGCGCCCCAGGCGAGAAGGGCGAGACCGGTGCCACCGGCGCGGTCGGTCCTGCGGGCCCTACCGGTGCAACGGGTGCGACCGGTGCCACAGGAGCCGCTGCTTCAACGAGCGTGACTGTGCAGTCGCTCACCGCGTCGACGTTGACCGTGACGGTCCTGTGCGACCCCGGTCAAGTGGCCATGGGCGGCGGCTTCAGCGGCCTTGCTACGACTTCCGGCAATCAGGTGACGGCCAGCCAGCCAACCACGGCTGCCGGGGGGCAGAAGGGCTGGTCCGTTACCCAGACCAGGACTACGCCGATCACCGTCTACGCGACCTGCATCCAGTAGCGGCGGCTGGCGCACCAGCCCGAAAGGGCCGGGGTGGCGGGATTCCGCTGCTCCGGCCGCCGCGCACCCCCATCCAAGAAGCAGAAGAGGGCGTTCCCAGCCTTGGGAACGCCCTCTTCTGCTACCGGATTGGAGGGAACCGGCAGCTATTCGAGACGGCGCTGGCGGGTTTCGGGGGAGAAGAACGCCATCCACAGTACGGCCAGGACTACCAGGGCGCCGGCGAGGGCAAAGGAGGTGGCGAGCCCCAGCTGCGGCCAGAAGTAGTTCGCGAAGATGAGCGGGCCGAAGCCTGCCCCCAGCCGCGAGAACGTCGAGGCCCAGCCGAAGCCGCTGCCGCGCAGCTCCGTGGGGTACAGCTCGGAAACGTACGCGTACAGCACCGGGATGGCCACCTGCACCACGAAACCGAACACCAGCAACCAGAACACTGCGGCCGTGGGCACATCCACCACGAACGCCACCACCACCAGGATCAGCGCGGACAGCGGTCCCGTCACGGCCAGTAGCCACTTGCGGCCCACGCGTTCCACCAGCAGCGCTGCCGCGATCACGCCCAGAAGCCCGACGGCGGCCATCCCCGCCGTCGTCAGGAACGCCTTGTATTCGGCGAACCCGGCGCCGATCAGGATCCGCGGCATCCAGGTCAGGGACAGGTAGTAGACCAGCAGGATACTCATGAACAGGGCCCAGGCTGCGGCCGTGATCTTCCAGTTGAACTGCCAGACCCCACGCAGCTGCTGCCACGCGCTGCCGGCGGAAAGCCGGGGCACGGCCTGCGGCTCGGGCAGGCTGTAGGCCCGGGGTTCGGCACCGGTGGCCTCGACCAGGCCGTCAATCACCCGCGCCGCTTCGTCGCGGCGGCCCTTGCGGATCAGGAACAGCGGCGACTCGGGAACGCTGCGCCGGACCCAGAACACCAGCAGCGCAGGCAGCACCATGACGAGCATCGTCAGGCGCCAGTCGGCAAACGCGGCCACGAGCCAGGCGGACACGAACCCGCAGAGTGCTGCCCCCACAGGCCACCAGCCGTCCATAGCGGTGAGGACCCTGCCGCGCTGCCGGCGCGGTGTGAATTCACCCACCAGGGCGTAGTCCACGGGAATGCACCCGCCCAGGCCGAACCCGGCCATGAAGCGGAACAGGCAGAACCAGAGGAAGTCGGGGGAGAAGGCGCCGAGGACGGTGAACAGCGAGAAAATCAGCAGCGTGGCCGTGAAAGCCTTCTTGCGCCCGATGGTGTCGGCGATGGTGCCCCAGATGAAGGCGCCCAGTGCCATGCCGATCAGGTTGGCGGTGCCGATCCAACCAGCCTCACCCGGCGTGAGGCTCCAGTGGGTGGAGAGCAACGGAATGAGGATGCCGTTGAGGGTGACGTCCCAAGCGTCGAACATGAAGCCCAGGCCGCCGATCACGAAGATACGGCCCTGCACTTTCCAGCGCCATGGCAGTTCCTGGACTACCTGCTCGCCGCTGGGCACAGCGGTGTAAATGTTCATTTCGGCCTCCTGCTTAAACCTTACGTTGCGGAGGACCCCGCAGCGCCGGGCCCCAGCCCGGGGGAGCGCCGGGCCTTCACGCCCCGCCTTCACACTGGCGCCGCCAGCGGGAGGGGACCCGCCGACACGATAAACTGGCCGTATCCCCACCAACCGCGGCACATCAACCGCGAGATAAAGACGGAGACTTTTGTGAGCTTGACGCAGCTTGACCGTGTTCCCATCCGCCGGGCCCTGATCTCGGTATACGACAAGACCGGTCTGGAGGAGCTCGCCAAGGGCCTGCACGCAGCAGGCGTCAAAATCGTTTCCACCGGCTCGACCGCCAAGAAGATCGCCGCGGCCGGCATTCCTGTCCAGGAAGTCGAAGAGGTCACCGGTTCGCCCGAGATGCTCGACGGCCGGGTCAAGACCCTGCACCCGCGCGTCCACGGCGGCATCCTCGCGGACCGCCGGGTCCCCGCCCACATGGAGACCCTCGCCAAGATGGAGATCGAAGCCTTCGACCTCGTCGTGGTGAACCTCTACCCGTTCGTGGAGACGGTCAAGTCCGGTGCCGCGCAGGACGACGTCGTGGAGCAGATCGACATCGGGGGCCCCGCCATGGTGCGCTCCGCAGCGAAGAACCACGCCGCCGTCACCATTGTGGTGGACCCGGCGTTCTACGGCGACGTGGTCCGCGCCGCCGCCGAGGGCGGCTTCGACCTTAAGACCCGCCGCCGGCTCGCCGCGAAGGCGTTCGCGCACACCGCCACCTACGACACCGCCGTAGCCACGTGGACCGCCAGCCAGTTCCTCGACGAGGACGGCGACGGCGTCATCGACTGGCCCGCCTACGCCGGCCTCGCCCTGGAACGCTCCGAGGTGCTGCGCTACGGCGAGAACCCGCACCAGCAGGCCGCACTGTACGTCGACAAGGCAGCCCCGGCGGGCATCGCCCAGGCCGACCAAATCCACGGCAAGGCCATGAGCTACAACAACTTCGTGGACGCCGACGCAGCACTCCGCGCTGCCTACGACTTCGCCGAGCCCGCCGTGGCCATCATCAAGCACGCCAACCCCTGCGGTGTGGCGGTGGCGTCCCCCGACGCTGCGGACCCGATCGCCGATGCCCACGCCAAGGCACACGCCTGCGACCCCGTCTCCGCCTTCGGCGGCGTCATCGCGGCCAACCGCACGGTCACCGCCGGCATGGCCCAGACCGTGGCCGGCATCTTCACCGAAGTGGTCATCGCCCCGGGTTTCGAGCCTGAAGCCGTGGAGATCCTCTCCAAGAAGAAGAACATCCGCCTGCTGGCACTGCCGGAAGGGTACGGCCGCTACCCGGCCGAAATCCGCCAGGTCTCAGGCGGCGTGCTGGTGCAGGTCACCGACAAGGTGGACGCCGACGGCGACAACCCCGCCAACTGGACCCTTGCCGCCGGCGAGGCCGCTGACGACGCCACGCTGGCTGACCTCGCTTTCGCCTGGACCGCCTGCCGCGCGGCCAAGTCCAACGCCATCCTGCTCGCCTCCAACGGCGCCGCAGTGGGTATTGGCATGGGCCAGGTCAACCGCCTGGACTCCTGCAAGCTCGCCGTCGAGCGGGCCAACACCCTGGGTGTCCAGGTTGAGTCCGACGTCGACGGCGCCGGCGGAGCTTCCAACGCAGCCGCAGCCGGCGCTCCCGCCCGTGCCCGCGGCGCTGTGGCTGCCTCCGACGCGTTCTTCCCGTTCGCCGACGGCCTGCAGATCCTGATCGACGCCGGCGTCCGCGCCGTGGTGCAGCCCGGCGGTTCGGTCCGTGACGAGGAAGTTGTCGCCGCGGCCAACGCTGCGGGCATCACCATGTACTTCACCGGCGCCCGCCACTTCTTCCACTAATCCCCACCGCCTCCCTAACCTCGCTGCGCTTCGGCCAGGGAACCCGGGCGGCGTGGGCCCAGCAAAGCCCGACGGCGGCTGTCCCCCTTAATGGGACGGCCGCCGTCGGGCTTTAGCCTGGGTTATTTTCCTTTGGCCCGGGGTTCCCTATCCTCCGGATCCGGCAAGCGGATGTCCCGGGGGACCGCTTGGGCCATCCGTTCCGGGGTCCAGTAGGCCAGGATCTCCTCGGGCGTCTGGGTGACCTCCGAGCGGCTAACAGCATTTTTCGGGGCAGGCCCCTCATCAATTGGCGGATGATGCTGTGTCATAAGTGTTCTCAATAACGGAGCCCCAGTATGGTCCGAACATCTTGACGGAGCGGGTGCCGTAGCCGTAACTATTGACCGAGTTCTGGTAGCCCAACTCGGTCGTATCGCCATCCCCCGGGATGAACCAGGGACCGCCCGAAGACCCCCCGGTCATGTCGCAGGAAATTCCTTGGGAATTGAACTGTGGATTGATGGCATCGTTAGAGGCCTTGCCGCTGCAACTGACGAGGGTCTGGCCCGTGAACGGCGCGGCGGCCGGGTATCCGAAGGACTTGTAGCTCAGGCCTCGCTCCTCATTGAACAGTACCCCCGAAGCCCCCACGACGTCGGCCAGAACCTCGCCTCCGACGGAAGCAACCACGGCGAAGCCTGTATCGAATTCCAAGTTACCCTCGCTGCTCCACTCCGACGGGGCGTAGAGGGCCTTGGCAGGCCACTTTCCGTAGGGCGCTGATCCGTTGTAATAGCCGGGGACAAAGACGAAGTTCGTTGCAAATGGGCCAGGTCCTTGATTCACGCAGTGGCCAGCAGTGGCCACCGTGCTTGAGTTGTCGGCGACCACCGAGTTGCCGGAGCACACATAATTCACGCCGGCGAGGGTGAAAAAGACCTTGCCAATATGGCTCACTGGGCTTTCATCCTTGTGCAGTGCTGCAATCCGGCGTTGTCCTGTGGTCCCGCTGATCTTCTTGCTGGAACGGTTTTCGGTGGTCTCGGGGCTGCCCTTCCTGCCCTTGCCTTCGTGCCGGGCCACCGCTTGTTCGGCAAGAACGTCGCCGGGGACTGCGGCACGCATGCGTTCCGGGGTCCAATACGAAGCGGCCGTCGAGCTTGATATGGCGGTGCTGGCGACTGGCAGCGCCCTGGGATCTTGAGTCGTGGCAGAAGAGGCTGTTGCGCCGCCGATGGCGCTCACAGCCAGCAGCAGTCCTGTGGAGAGGCTCAGAAGGCTGCCGGCCAGAGTCTTTTTGCTCGTCATTGCGGTCCTACCTATCAGGTGGGGCGGGCCCCGGGAGGCACGCCGGGTGACTGATTGACCTACCCGGGGATGACAAGCTCGGTTAGTGACGGTTCAAGTTTTTGTGTTTGCCAGGTAGGGGTGTGCTGATCTGCCCCTGCCGCAAGGGGTTCCAACTGAGTTCAGCCGCCGAAGCGGTATTCGTTTATGAGAGAAAGATTAGGACTCCTGCGCGCCGGGGACAATGGATAGTGTGGCGGAAGACACGGGAAGCGGGTCACGCAAGGGAATCCGGCCGTCCGGGTAAGGTTCATCCGGTTCACCTCGGGTAAGTTAAAGGTTGGTGAAATAGACCGGAATACCAGATACAAGCCGACCTTCAGGGAGACGCCCGAGCATGGCCAAAATTATCTATACCCACACCGACGAAGCGCCGATGCTGGCCACATATTCGTTCCTGCCGATCATCGAGGCGTTCGCGTCCACGGCAGGTGTGCAGGTGGAGACCCGCGACATTTCGCTGGCCGGCCGCATCATCGCCGTTTTTGGCGACTACCTTACTGAAGAGCAGCGCATCGGTGACGCCCTGGCTGAACTGGGTGAACTGGCGAAGAAGCCGGAAGCCAACATCATCAAGCTGCCCAACATCAGCGCATCCGTTCCGCAGCTGAAGGCCGCTATTGCCGAGCTTCAGTCCCAGGGCTACAAGCTGCCGGACTACCCGGACAACCCCTCGTCCGACGAGGAGACCGCTGTCCGGTCCCGCTACGACAAGATCAAGGGCTCCGCAGTGAACCCGGTCCTGCGTGAAGGCAACTCGGACCGCCGCGCGCCCCTCTCGGTCAAGAACTACGCTCGTCAGAACCCGCACTCCATGGGTGCCTGGACCCCCGAGTCGAAGACCAACGTGGCACACATGGATGCCAATGATTTCCGCTCCAACGAGAAATCCGTGGTGATTCCGGCCGACGGCACCATCGAAATCCAGCTGGTCCGCGAGGACGGCACGGTCAAGGTCCTGAAGAAGGCCTTCCCGGTCCTCGCCGGTGAAGTCATCGACGGCACCGTGATGCGCGCCGCCGCCCTGGACGAGTTCCTGGCAGCTCAGGTGGCCCGCGCCAAGGAAGAGGGCGTGCTCTTCTCCGCACACCTGAAGGCCACCATGATGAAGGTCTCGGACCCCATCATCTTCGGCCACGTGGTCAAGGCCTACTTCGCCGAACTGTTCGACACCTACGGCAAGCAGCTCGCCGCCGCCGGAATCAGCCCCAACAATGGCCTGGCCGCGATCCTGAACGGACTCGAAGAGCTCCCCGAGGACGTCCGGGAAGGTGTCCAGGCAGCCATCAAGAAGGGCCTGGACGAAGGCCCCGCGCTGGCCATGGTCGACTCCGACAAGGGCATCACCAGCCTCCACGTCCCGAGCGACATCATCGTGGACGCCTCCATGCCGGCCATGATCCGCAGCTCCGGCCACATGTGGGGCCCGGACGGCAAAGAAGCCGACACCCTGGCAGTCCTCCCGGACAGCTCCTACGCCGGCATCTACCAGGTTGTCATCGACGACTGCCGCGCCAACGGCGCCTTCGACCCCACCACCATGGGCACCGTCCCCAACGTTGGCCTCATGGCCCAGGCCGCCGAGGAATACGGTAGCCACGACAAGACCTTCGAAGCCCAGGTTCCGGGCAAGATCCAGGTGGTCGACGGCTCGGGCAACGTCCTGATCGAACATGAAGTTGCCCCGGGTGACATCTGGCGCGCCTGCCAGACCAAGGACCTGCCCATCCGCGACTGGGTAAAGCTGGCCGTGAACCGCGCCCGCGCCTCCCAGACCCCCGCCGTGTTCTGGCTCGACGAGACCCGCGCACACGACGCCAAGCTCATCGAGAAGGTCCGCGAATACCTGCAGGAGCACGACACCGAGGGTCTGCAGATCGAGATCCTGTCCCCGGTCGAGGCCACCGCCTTCACCCTGGAGCGCATCCGCAAGGGCGAGGACACCATCTCCGTCACCGGCAACGTGCTCCGCGACTACCTGACGGACCTGTTCCCGATCCTGGAACTGGGCACCAGCGCCAAGATGCTGTCCATCGTTCCGCTGATCAACGGCGGCGGCCTCTTCGAGACCGGAGCCGGCGGCTCCGCCCCGAAGCACGTCCAGCAGCTGCTGAAGGAAAACCACCTGCGCTGGGACAGCCTGGGCGAATTCCTTGCACTGGCCGTCAGCTTCGAGCACCTGGCCAACACCACGGACAACGCCCGCGCCCAGGTCCTCGCCGACACCCTGGACCGTGCCACCGGCACGTTCCTGCTGGAGAACAAGTCCCCGAGCCGCAAGGCCGGGGAGATCGACAACCGCGGCAGCCACTACTACCTGGCCCAGTACTGGGCACAGGAACTCGCCAAGCAGACCGAGGATGCAGAACTGGCAGCCTCGTTCGCGGCGGTTGCCGACGCGCTGACCTCCAACGAGGAAGCCATCGTCTCCGAACTGCTGGGCGCCCAGGGCCAGCCGGTGGACATCGGCGGCTACTACCGCCCGGACGCCGAGAAGGCTGCAGCCGTCATGCGGCCGTCCGCCACGCTCAACAAGATCGTCGCCAGCCTGAGCTAGGTCTCCGGCCCGCGGCTTTACAGAGCCGGACAAGGAAGCGCCCCGCCACTCGCTTGAGTGGCGGGGCGCTTCCTTGCTTGCCGGGATTCCCGGGCCTGGACTTTGACCTACCGGTCGGGGATGTCGTCGCGGCGGGTGTCCGTGTGCCGCGTTTCGGTCCGCGGCTCACCTGTGTCGTCGTCTCCGTACGGGGCGTCGACGGCCATATCCGGGTCCGTGCTCACGGGCCGCTCGGTTGCCGAAGCGTCGTACGCGTCCCCGGATTCGTACGTGCGGCCCGGGACAGCGTCCATGCCGGCCCCCTCGGAATAGCCGGTGCTTGCGCCCGGGTCGCCGTTGCCTCCTGCTGCTGTTGACCCCATGCCGACGCCGGCCGCTCCCGCTCCGACGCCGCCAGCCGCTCCCGCTCCGACGCCGCCGGCCGCTCCCGCTCCGACGCCGCCAGCCGCTCCCGCTCCGACGCCGGCCGACGTCGTACCGGCGTCACCTTCCACCTCGCCACCGCTCACGCTTTCACGCCAGGCGCCGGTTTCCGTGTCGCGTTCCTCGATGAATTTCTTGAACTTCCTCAGATCTGAAGCGACCTGCCGGGAATCAAGTCCGGTGGCTGCACCAAGCTTCTCCACTGCCGACTCAGGCTCCCAGGTCAGCTCGACATTCACCTTGGTTTCGTTAGCGCCCAGGGACTCAAACCAGACGGTTCCGGAGTTGCGCGGCTCGTTCAGGCTTTCCCACGTGACGCGCTGGTCCGGTTCCTGGACGGTGATTTGGGCGTCGTACTCGCGCTTCACACCCGCAATGCTGGTTTCGAAATGAACGGTGGTGTCATCGAGCTGGCGGACGGCGTCGACGCCGCTCATGAAATTGGGGAAATCCTCAAACTGGGTCCATTGGTTGTAGGCCTGGCGTACGGGAACATCGACAGTGATCGATTCCTGGACAGTTGCCATGCTTGGTTCACTCCTTCAGCGTACGGGCGGGTGGGCCCGTGGTTCTGATTGCTTTGTCCGGATGGAACACCTCCAACGTAGCGGGAAGCATGCGGCTTTTGAAGAGGAAACTAAGGCTGCTGACCATGAAGCCCGGAATGCTCAAATGACGCCCCGCGGTTGTGACTGGGCGCCGGGTTTCGTAGGCTACTAAGCAGGCTTATCTTTTGGTCCGGCGCGCAGCGCCAGGGCCGAGTCCGGGCAGGCCGCCGCTTCGGAAAGGATCCACTCTGTGCCTGAAGAATCAGCAATCAACATTCCGGGAGCGCCGGCGGGGGAGCAACCCGCCGTCGTCGAACCCACGAACCCGCGGGAACCGTTGCCGCCCAAGCCGGACCAGCAGGGACCGGAAGCAGTGTCCCCGACAGGCACCCCCACGGGCGCCCCGCAACACTCCCGGGCGCAGTCCGGCCAGTACCTGACCACCGCGCAGGGTCTCCGGCTGGCCGACACAGACCACTCGCTGAAGGCGGGGCCACGAGGGCCGATCCTGCTCCAGGACCACCACCTCCGCGAGAAGATCACCCACTTCGACCACGAGAGGATTCCTGAGCGCGTGGTGCACGCCCGGGGTGCCGGCGCCCACGGAGTGTTCCGTTCGTACGGCACGGCCGCCAACATCACCCGCGCAGGCTTCCTCGCCAAGGACGTGGAAACGCCCGTGTTCGTCAGGTTCTCCACGGTCCTTGGCTCGCGCGGCTCCGCCGACACCGTCCGGGACACCCGCGGGTTCTCCACCAAGTTCTACACCGATGAAGGCACCTACGACCTGGTAGGCAACAACATCCCGGTGTTCTTCATCCAGGACGGAATCAAGTTCCCGGACATCGTGCATGCCGCAAAGCCGCACCCGGACCGCGAGATCCCGCAGGCCCAGAGCGCCCACGACACGTTCTGGGATTTCGTGTCACTGCACACCGAGGCTCAGGCGCACACCATGTGGAACATGTCCGACCGGGGCATCCCGCGGTCATACCGCACCATGGAAGGCTTCGGCGTCCACACCTTCCGGCTGGTTGACGCCGAGGGCGCCACGACGCTCGTCAAGTTCCACTGGAAGCCGAAGCAGGGCGTGCATTCCCTGGTCTGGGAGGAAGCCCAAATCATCAACGGCATGGATCCGGATTTCCACCGCCGGGACCTGGCCGACGCGATCGAGGCCGGCGCCTACCCGGAATGGGAGCTGGGCATCCAGACCTTCCCGGACACCGAGGACCAGATGTTCGAGGGGATCGACCTGCTGGATCCCACGAAGTTTGTGCCCGAGGAGTTGGCCCCCGTCCAGCCGATCGGACTGATGACGCTCAACGCCAACCCGGTCAACTACTTCGCCGAGACGGAGCAGGTAGCCTTCCACCCCGGGCACCTCGTCCCTGGCATCGACGTCACCAACGATCCCCTGCTGCAGGTCAGGCTGTTCTCCTATCTGGACACCCAGATTTCGCGGCTGGGCGGACCGAACTTCGCCCAAATCCCCATCAACCGGCCTCAGTCCCCGGTGAACGACATGCTGCGCGACGGCATGCACCAGACCGCCGTCCACGCCGGCGTTGCCCCGTACCGGCCAAATTCCCTCGACGGCGGCTGCCCGTTCAAGGCCGGCGCAGACCTGGGGGCGTTCGTCGATGTCCCGGAAGCCGTGGCGGAGGCGATCAAGCAGCGGAAGAATCCCGCCTCCTTCGACGACCACTACAGCCAGCCCCGGCTGTTCTTCCGCAGCCTCACTCCCGTGGAGCAGGACCATGTGATCCAGGCCTACACGTTCGAGCTGGGCAAGTGCTACGAGAAGCCTGTCCGTGAGCGCCAGCTACTGGCACTGGCCAACATCGATGCCTCGCTGTGCGCCGCCGTGGCCCGCGGGCTCGGGATGCCCGCCCCCGAAGCCACCGAGGACGTGCAGGACGCCCAGCCCAGCCCGGCCCTGTCCCAGCTGGGGAAGACCTGGCCGGTGGCGGGCCGCGTCGTCGGCATCGTCGCGGACGAGGCCAGCGACCTCGAGGCCGTCCGGGACGCCCGCAAGGCGCTCAATGACGCAGGCATAGTTCCGCTGGTGATCGCACCCTCCGGCGGGACGCTCGGGGGAGAGGCCGACGGCGGGATCACGGTTCAGCGGACCTACCTCACCGCCCGATCCACCGAGTTCGACGCCGTCATCGTGGCAGGATCCGGGGCGCCAGCGGACGACGCCGAACAGGGGCTGGACGCGAAAGCCGGGGATCCCGGCGCTTCGCTTGACCCGCGCGTGGTGCTGCTGCTGTCAGAAGCCTTTCGCCACGCCAAGGCCATAGGGGCGTGGGGGTCAGGCTCCACCGGTGTGGACGCAGCGAGCATCCCGGACGATGCGGCAGGGGTGGTGCTGGGCGACAGCGCCGGGCAGGTGGTTCCGCAGATCCAGGAGCTGCTGGCCGCCCACCGGGCGTGGGAGCGTTTCCCGGCAGCCGCTTCCTGACGGGCAAATCTTCCTGACAGGCGGAGGAACGTCCAGAGGTTGATGAACAAGGGCTGGCCCCGGCGGGGCTAGTCCTTGTTCTTGCCCGAACCCTTGTCCTTGTTCTCCTCCGAGCTGCCCTTGCCGGAGTTGTCCTGCCTGCCGGTGTCCGCCGGTACCGTCACCGGCGCGGGCGCGCCCGCGGGCGCGGGGGCTGGAGCAACGGCAGCCGGAGCAGTCGTCGGCGAAGGCTTCGGGGCTGCCGTGGCCTTAGTGGCGGCAGCCTTCGCAGCGGCAGCTTTCGCAGCGGCAGCCTGGGCAGCAGCGTCCTTGGCTGCCTGTGCTGCCGTCAGGTCGGCGCGCACGGAGTTGATGGCCGCCGTAATGCTCCGGTGGCGTTTGAAGGAAACCTGCCCGGCAGCCGCCGCTGCATCCAGCTCGGCGGACAGGCTGCCCAGCGACTTCAGCGCGGCGGCTGGGTTGCTTCCCGCAGCAGACTTGGTGACCTCAAGAACCCGCGCCTGAAGCTTGGCAGCCGCGTCCGTCTCGAGCTCCGGGGCGGCGCCGGCGCACCCGGCCAGTGCGGCTGCCAACGTGATCCCCGTGAGGACGGTCATCGCACGGCGCCACGCGCCCGGTGCATGGCCTGGGGTCATGGTTCAACACTCCTTTGCAGCTCCACGAGATGGTCACCCAAGGTGCCGCTCACGCTGGGGTAAGGGACGACGTCGGGCGTTTCAGGTGAGTTGGCGGCGACGGTCACCGCGGCGGCTCCGCCCAGAAGGGCTGCCGTCGCGAGGGCGGCGCCAATGCGGAAACGCCGGCGCCTTTTCACGCCGGCAGGCCGGCCGTTCGGGCGTGCTGGTGCCTTATGCTCCGGTCTCGTAGCCCCCGGTGTTTTGGCTGTTGTTTTGGCGGTGGACTGGGTGTCGGAACGCCCGGCTGTCCCAGGCGGACCCGACGCGGCAATCGAGGGCGGCCGGGACGGAAGGGTAGGGAGTACGCGGGTGTGATGCTCGGTCAGGTCTGCGGGGGCGGACTCCGGTGAAACGAGGGCATGCCGGAGAGCCACCTCCAGGTCCGCCGCGGCGGGCCGCTCCAGCGGCTCGAGGGCGGTCATGGACGCCAGCAGGTGCTGCCATTCCGTGGGCAGGTCGCTAGGGATTTCGGGGGCACGGTGCAGCCGCGCCACCGCGGACTCCACCGCGCTGCCCGGGTACTCAACAGTGCCCTTGATGCACTCCAACAGCACGAGGCCCAGCGAATAGATGTCCGACGCAGGTGAAAGCGGCGAGCCCAGAGCCTGCTCGGGGCTCAGGTACGCTGCCGTGCCCACCATGGCGCCGGTGGCCGTGAGGCGGGTGCTGTCCGCGATCCGGGCAATGCCGAAATCAGTCAGTTTGGGCCGCACCGGCTCTCCGGGGCGAACCTGGATGAGGAGAATGTTGGCGGGTTTGATGTCGCGGTGGATGATGCCCAGGCCGTGAACGTAGGTGAGGGCATCGGCCACTCCGGCGCCGATGACGGACAGTTCGTCGAGCGGAACGCGGCTGTGCCGGATGCGGCTGCGCAGGTCCTGGCCCTCCACGAGTTCCATGGTCAGAAAGGGCCGGGGCTGGTCCGGCACGCGGGTATCCACGCCAGCGTCGAAAAGGGTAACAAGGCTGGGATGGTTCAGGGTTGCCAAGAGCCGGATCTCGGCTTCCTGCCTCTTGAGTTCATCCGCATCTGCCGCCTGGGGGGCAAAGAGCTTCAGGGCCACGTCCCGGCCCAGGTTCTGGTCCCTGGCCGCATAGACCGACGACATGCCGCCGCGGCCGATCACCTCACCCAGCCGGTAGCGCCCGCCCAGTACATCCGTAGTCACCCCACCGGGCGAGTTATCTAACACGTTGCCGTCCTTATCAGCTCGGGCTCGGTGTTAAGGATAGTACGTTTACTTATTAATTCAGGCCGCCAGCTGTCTGATTGGCTGGTTTGTTGCTTGCTTGCTTGCTGGTTGGCTGACGGAGCGGCAGTCCGAAGGCGTCCGGGCGGGGGCACGGCTTCGCCGGCGGCCCGGCATCCGGAAGTCCAGAGGACTGCCGCGATGCGGACCGCCGACGAAAGGCGGCTATTCCTGTCCGGACAGGAAGCGGGCCGTTAGGCCTTCTTCCTGCGGATCACCAGCAGCCCTCCAATGGCGAGCAGGACCAAGGCGAGTGGCAGCAGTCCCGCGTCGGCTCCGGTGTTGGCGAGCGTCTGCTGTGCGGCGGCCAAGTTTCCGGTGGCCACAGTTGCCGTACTCCCCGCCGCGGAGACGCCGCTGGTCACCGAGCCTGCGGGCAGGATGGTGGCGCCGGTCGTGGTGGTCGCGGTGCCAGCACCCGTGGCGGCTTCACCGGCCGTGTTGGTGCCGGATCCGTTGCCGTCGCTTCCGGTGGTCCCGGTGCCAGCTCCGTCAGTCGCAGCTCCGTCAGTCGAAGTTCCGTCAGTGCCCGTGCCGTCGGTTCCAGTCCCGGCTCCATCGGTACCGGTTCCATCTGTTCCGTCGCCGGGATCGGAGCCGTTGCCGGTTCCGTCACCCGGATCAGTAGCTGGCGGCGTCGTGACGGTTCCTGCGCCAAGTCCGATGCCCAGGTCGACACCCAGGTCCACGGACGCATCAGTTCCCGTGCCGAGCCCAAGGTCGACGGCGCCTTCCGCACCGGTTCCCAGGGAACCAGTGTTACCGAGGTTGAGGGCGACGACGGCGGCTACGTCGGCTGCAGGAACGGTGGTGTCGGTTCCGGTCACTCCGGTGTTGCCGAGGTTGACGTCGAGGGCGGCTGCCACGTTGGCGGCGGGAACGCTTGTGTCGGTTCCGGTTACTCCGGTGTTGCCGAGGTTGACGTCCACCACGGCGGCGGCGTCAGCGGGGGGAACCACAGTTCCGGTTCCGGTGCCCGTCCCACCGAGGTTGACATCGAGGGCGGCTGCCACGTTGGCGGCCGGAACGGTGGTGTCGGTTCCGGTTACTTCGGTGTTGCCGAGGTTGACGTCCACGACGGCGGTGGCGTCAGCGGGGGGAACCACAGTTCCGGTTCCGGTGCCCGTCCCACCGAGGTTGACATCGAGGGCGGCTGCCACGCTGGCGGCGGGAACGGTGGTGCCGGTTCCTGTTAGGGCGGTGTTGCCGAGGTTGACGTCCACGGCAGCTGTCACGTCCGCTGCCGGAGTGGTGCTACCCGTTCCCGTCGTATTTCCGAGGTTGACGTCGACCACTGCGGTGGCGTCAGCGGCGGGAGCCACGGTTCCGGTTCCGGCGTTGCCGAGGCTAACGTCCACCACTGCGGTTGCGTCAGCGGCAGGAGCGACAGTTGCGTTTCCGGCGTTGCCCACGTTGACGTCCACCAAGGCGGTCGCGGTCGGTGATGCGGCGGCGGGAGCAGCCGGGGCAGCACCCGCCGTCGTATTTCCGAGGTTGACGTCCACCACTGCAGTGGCGTCAGCGGCGGGAACCACAGTTCCGCTTCCCGTCCCACCGAGGTTGACGTCCACCAGGGCGGTCGCGGCCGGTGCTGCGGCGGCAGCATTGCCGGTCGAGGTGCCGGTGTTGAGATCGAGGTCGGCATTAGCGCTGACCGCGGAAGAATTCGACGGCGCTGGGCCACCCAGCAGACCCAGCGACGTCGAAGCATTGAGGTCCGCCGAAGCGGTTTCGGACGCGATGTTGACCGCGCCCGTGGCAGTAGTATCCGCACTCGCCGCGGTGGCGCCGAGGGCTAGTAGCCCTCCGGCACAGAGGGTGCCTAATAGGCCCCTGCGAACTGTCTGGTGCATTGTGATGTCTCCTGAAAAGTTGTTGTCAGGTGCTCATGGCAGCCTGATTGGCCGTGGGTCTGCCGCATTGCGGCAGAAGGGGCCCAACTAGTCAGGAGAGGAGCCGGGGTCGATGGCCACCGGCGAAGGGACATGCTGAAGGGGTCCGCTGACAGGGACAAAGCCCATGAGCGGCAGGTATTCAAAGGGGCTGTTCAGCCAGGCGGCTGAAGCCGAAGGCCCGCCGGAGGACGTGCCACTACCCGAGCCTGAGGCAGGAGAGGGAAGCAGCGCCTCACGCGTGGGCGTACCGTCGCCACCGGATGGTGAGTCTCCGCTGGCAGGAACCTTCGGGGCAGACGCTGCGGGGTTCGCGGCTTTCGGCGTAACAGCGTGGCTGACATGTGCCGGCGGCCCGGCGGCTGGCTGGACAGGCGGCGCGGACACCATAGAGAGCCCGTCGGCCATGGCAGGCGAGGCCACAGGATTTGCGTCACCTTGTCCCGATTGGGCGAGGACAACTGCAGGTAGCCGCTCTGGATTCGCGACAATGCCCGTCACGACGTCCTTGGTGGGAGCAGTGATCGGGGCGGTCAGAGGAGGTGTCTGCGTGAGCACGCCAGTGACCGGCTCGACGGGAAGAGCCTCGGTCACCGGGCTCACGACGTCGGTTACCGGTTTCACGACCTCGGTAACTGGCTTAACGACCTCGGCGACCGGCGGCACGATAGTTTCGGCCGCGTCCGCCACCGCTCCATCAGCAACGGAAACAACGGGACCGGTAACCCCAGCCAGCGTGTCGTCGGGGACTGCCCCGTCGAGCGGGAGTCCACCGAGAGCGGCATCAACGGGGTTTACAATGTCCGCCACGACCGGGGCAACGACGTCCACAGGTATTGGCGCCGCTGACGTGGAAGGAGCCGGAGCTTCGGGTGGAGGCACAACGGCCGCAGGCGGTGCGGCCGTTGCCGGCGCAACCGTCGCCGGCGGTGGTGCCGGGATGGCTGCCGGATCGACGGCGGGAAGTGACCGGGGTGCCACGTATGGTGAGGTCTGACCACCGGCGGGGGCTTCATTTGCCGTAGACGAGAGCAGCGCGCCAACGCTTGCCGCCACGCTGTCAGCACTGCCTTCGACGGACGAGACGGCCGACGAAATACTGTTGCCAAGAGAGCCGGACTGGTCTGAATTGTCGGCGTCGGCGGCCGGGGCGGATACGGCCAGCCAGGCCACTGCGGCGGCACCGGCTAAGAGAACCGGGCGCAAAGGGCGTAGTGCAGACCGTGACGAAGCCGCAATGGTCATGCTTAACACCCCCCCAGCTCACCGAATGAATCGACGATCGACTACAGCCTAAGCCTGCCCCAAAGTGAGAGTCCAGAGCCGGGAGAATAATTCTTTCGATTCGATGAAGGCCGGAAGAGCCGGTCAGTGGGCGTCGTTGGGATACGCGACACCAAGCTGGGCACGCACGCCGTCGAACAGCCGCATCGTGTTCAGTGAGTCCTCGAGTGGCATGACCGGGCTCTCGGTCAGGCCTTGCTGGACGCACCGGGTCACCTCACGAAGCTCGTACGTATAACCCCGGCCCGTTACCTCGAAGTGTTCCGTGCGCGGGGTCTCCTGCCCGATCCCCACCACCAGCTTCCTGGGGTTGTTGATCGAGCCGAGTGTCTGCAGGAAGCCAAGACTGCCGGCAACCGTTGCGGCGCGGGGGCCGTGGGCCAGGAGGGACGAGGTGAGCTGCGCCTGCGCGCCGTGGTGGTAACCCAGCGTGAGCGCATTCTGGGCGTCCACGCCGTCGTCGTTCAAAGTGCCCATGGCACTGACGGTCTGCGGGAAACCCAGTGTCCCGAGGGCCCACAACAGCGGGTACACGGTGATGTCGAGAAGGGCGCCGCCGCCGTCCTCAACGGCCCAGAGCCTCGCCGTGGGGGAGTACGGTGCCGGGAAGCCAAGGTCTGCCGTCACCCACTGGATGGTCCCGAGCTCGCCGGAATGTGCGATCTCGAAAGCCCTCTGCATGCTGGGCAGGAACCGGCTCCACACGGCTTCCATCAGGAACAGCTTCTTTTCGCGGGCTACCTCGATCAGCTCGGCAGCCTCACGGGCGTTGATGGTGAACGCCTTTTCGCAGAGCACATGCTTTCCTGCCCGAAGCGCAGCCAGCACCACCCGGTGGTGCTGCGCGTGCGGCGTGGCCACGTAGACCACGTCCACCGAATCATCGGCGAGGAGACGCTCATAGCCGTGCTGTCCGCCGTCGTCCCCGTATGCCACGGCAAAGCCGAACTCGCCAGCAAACGCATCCGCGGTGTGCTGGGCGCGGGAGCTGACGGCGTAGAGCTCCGCGTCCTCCAGCAGCACCAGGTCCCGCGACACCAAGGAAGCGATCCGGCCGGTGGCAATGACACCCCACCGCAGTGGTCGGCCCGTAGCGGCAAGGGGATCCTGGTTCGGCTGGCTGAAGAGCCACGGTTGGGCGATCGGTGACGTCATGACGCCATCCTCTCATCCGGGTGCGAGAGGGTAGGGTCGAGACCCGCGAAAGGTGCGGGAGGGTCAGGTCGAAACCTGCGGAAGGTGCGAGAGGGTCGGGTCAAAACCCGCGAAAGGTGCGGGAGGGTCGGGTCGAAACCCGCGAAAGGTGCGGGAGGGTTGACGCCCCGCCCGCACCTTCCGCGCACAATAAACTGCCGCCGGCTACTTACACGGCTGCCGGCTCCGCGGCGCGGCGGCGGCCGGTTCCTCCGTGAGCTTGCACTGCTGCAGGCGGAACCGGCGGTCCGTCTTGTTGGCGAGCGTGCGGTCGTGCGTGACCACGAGGATGGTGGTGTTGTGGTCGCGGCTGAGGGAGCTGAGCAGTTCGATGATGTGTTCGCCGGTCTGCTCATCGAGGTTTCCCGTGGGCTCGTCGGCGAGGATCAGCTTGGGCTCGTTGGCAAGGGCGCGGGCGATGGCCACGCGCTGCTGCTCGCCGCCGGAGAGGCGGTTGATGCGGCGGCCGTGCTTGTCCGGATCGAGCTGCACCTGCTCCAGCAGTGCCCGTGCCCGCTCAGCCCGGGCGGACTTCCGCACCCCGGCGAACTCCATGGGCAGCATGACGTTGTCCAGGGCGGAGAGGTTGGGAACCAGGTTGAACTGCTGGAACACGAAGCCGATGTCCCGGCGCCGGTACTCGGTCAGCTTGCCGTCCGGCATGCCGGCCAGGCTCACCCCGTTGACGACGACGTCTCCGCTGGTGGGCTTGTCCACGGCACCCAGGAGCGAAAGCAGCGTGCTTTTTCCGCTGCCGCTCTTGCCCACGATGGACGCCAGCGTGCCCTGCTTCAGCTCGAAGCTGACCCCGTTGACCGGCTTGATGGTGCGGTCGCCGGGCTTGAACGTGCGGACCAGATCCTTGACTTCAATCATGGCTATTCTCCTCGGAGGACTTCGATGGGGCGGATGCGGGCGGTGAGCAGGGCCGGAACCAGCGCGCCGATGATGGCGACGCCGAACCCGGCCGCGATGCCGGCGGCGAGGATTTCGGGGGACACGCTGGCGGTGACGGAGGTGAGCAGCTGGGAGGCGTCGCCCAGCGGACTGCCCTGTCCGCCCGGGAATCCGCCAGCCGCCCCGGCGAACCCGCCGCCGCGCTGGCCGGCGGGGGCCGCCGTCGTGCTTGTGCTGGAGCTGACCGGTGCGGAGGCGATGCCGCCGCTGGCGAAGGAGGCGATGACGGCGCCCACCACGCTGCCGAGGGCCACCAGGACCAGGGCCTCCAGCACGAACTGGAGGCCGATGGTGCGGTTCGGTGCGCCGATGGCCTTAAGGACGCCGATTTCGCGGCGGCGCTCGCGGACCAGCATGACCATGATCAGCAGGATGATCAGCCCGGCGGTGCCAAGGGCGGCGATGAACGCCACCATGGAGATGTTCTTGACGCTGTCCAGCGAGGTGACGGCTGTTTCGAGGTTGCGCTGGCCCTGGGTGACGTCGGCCTTGTCGGTGCCGAGCGCGTTCTGCAGAGCCGTCTTGGCGGCGTCAACGTGCTCCATGCTGTCCACCGTGACGATCATCGTGGACAGCTCGCCGGGCAGCTCGGCCAGGGTCTGGGCGGTGGGGAGCGTGACGTAGAGGGCGTTGTTGCCGAACGCGGTGCCGGCGTCGAACAGGCCGGCGACGGTGAAGGTCTTGCTGTTGACGGTGAAGGTGGAGCCCACCTTGAGGTTGTTCTTTTCAGCCAGGGTGGTGCCCAGCAGCGCCTTGGCGGACTCGGCCGTGTAGTCACCCAGTCCGGTGCCCGAGGTCAGTTCCAGCGCCTTGCCGGTGCTGTCGACCTCTGCGCCTGTACCGGTCGCCGTGATGGGCAGGGACCGCGCCGGCTGTGTGGTCCCGGTGCTTCCTGTGGTGCCGGTACTTCCCGTGGTTCCGGAGCTGTCCTGGTTGCGCGCACCAAGTGTTCCGGCGTCGACTGCCGTGGTGAGGCTGGTGGTCAGCGTGGTCATGGTCTGGCCGCCGGGACCGCCCTGCCCGCCACCCGGACCGGCTTGGGTGCCGGCTGCCGCCGGCGCGGCAGCTTCGGCCGCGTTGCGCAGCCGCAGCGCCTTGGTTCCAACGACGGCGGTCACGTTCGGGACGTCCGCTACGGTCGCCGCCTGCTCGGCGGTGAGCGGCTCGCCGCCGCCTTCGCCACCAGCATGGCCAACGCCAGGCCAATGGCGACTGCCAGCACGGTCACAACCGCGGCTGTTCGGACCTTGTTTCTAAACGCATTGCCTACACTTCGGGCGAGGACGCTCACTGCACTCCTTGGGATCACATGCCGGGGGATTGGCCGGCTTCGGATCCCACACTGGTGCCCGGTGCTGTGCGGGAAACGGGCTGGACCTATGTTTCCGCTGTGGGGCCAGTCGTACGAAGAGTGCCGGGGCCGCGAAAAGTCAGCGAGCCTTGCGTGGCAATGGACGAGCCCCGGCCCTCCCTGGTGAATTGGTCACCGCGGGAGAGCCGGGGCTCTGTGGCGTCTGTAAACGAAAGCCTACTTGGTGATCGGGCCGAGAACCGGATCGTCGACGTAGGCCGTCTTGACGTTTTCCTTGGTCACGATGACCGGCTCCAGCAGGTAGGCCGGAACGGTCTTGACCTTGTTGTTGTAGGACTTGTCATCGTTGATTTCAGGCTTCTTGCCCGCCTGAATGTCCTTGACCATGACAATTGCGTGCTCAACGAGCTTGCGGGTGTCCTTGTTGATGGTGGAGTACTGCTCGCCGGCCATGATGGACTTGACCGACTCAACCTCGGAGTCCTGCCCGGTGACCACCGGCAGCGGCTTGCCGGCAGCCTTGGCGGCGGTCAGCACTGCGCGGGCCAGGGTGTCGTTCGGAGACAGGACACCGTCCAGCGACGCGGAGGTGTAGCTGCCGGTCAGGAGCGTGTCCGCACGGCGCTGGGCGTTTTCAGCCTTCCAGCCCTGGGTCACGGCCTGCTCGAAGGACTTCTGTCCGGAGAGCACCTTCAGCGTGCCGTCGTCGATCTTCGGCTTCAGGACGCTCATGGCGCCGTCAAAGAAGACCTTGGCGTTGGCATCGTCAGGGGAACCGGCGAAAAGCTCGATGTTGTACGGGCCGTTCGGCTTCTTGGCCTGCATGCCCTCCAGCAGCGCCTTGCCCTGCAGTTCGCCCACCTTGAAGTTGTCGTAGGCCACATAGTAGTCCACGTTCTCGGTGTTCAGCAGCAGCCGGTCGTAGGCGATGATGGTGGCACCGGCATCCTTGGCCTGCTTCAGCTGGGTACCCAGCTGAGCGCCGTCGATCGCGCCGACGACGATGACCTTGGCGCCCTTGGTGATCATGGCGCTGATCTGGTTCTGCTGCTCCGAGACGCCGCCGTTGGCAAACTGGACGTCCGGCTTGAAGCCTGCCTGGCTGAGTCCGTTGTTGAACAGCTTTTCCGCCAGGACCCAGTTCTCACTGGTCTTCTGCGGAAGTGCGACGCCGATCGAGGAGTCCTTGGGGAACGCCTCGCCGCCGGCGGTGCCGCCGCCCGTTGTGCCGGTGTCGGAACGGCCGCAGGCTGTCAGCGCCAGTGCCGCAATGGCAGCGACCGCTGCCGCCTTTCCTGCCTTACCAATCATTCGCATTTGCTCGGTTCACTTTCTATAGGGGTGGGAACTGCATCCGGGGAGCGGGCGTGCTCAGGCTTCCCGGGAGATGGTTTCCTTGGTGGACGTCACTTCGTCGGGCTGGAGCGGAGTGCCTCCACTCGGGCGGTTGAAGCTTTGGGTCAGCATGCCGATGATGGAACGCTTGCCCTGGCTCTTGTTGTAGACGTCGAACGCGACGGCGATCAGCAGGACCAGGCCCTTGATGATCTGGGTCAGGTCGGCGCCGACGCCAAGGAGCTGCAGGCCGTTGTTCAGCACGGCCATGACCAGGCCACCGACGATCGAGCCGATCACGGTGCCCACGCCGCCGGTGACTGCTGCGCCGCCGATGAACACTGCGGCGATGGCATCAAGTTCCCAGCCGACGCCATCGAACGGGCCGGACGCCGTGGAACGGCCCACGAAGATCATGCCGGCGAGGCCGGCCAGGATGGCCATGTTCATCATGACCAGGAAGTTGACCTTCTTGGACTGGACGCCGGAGAGTTCGGCGGCGTGGCGGTTGCCGCCCACCGCGTAGATGTGGCGGCCGACGACGGTCTTGGAGGCGATGAAACCGTAGATCAGGACCAGGACGGCGAGGATGAGGCCGGGGATGGGGAAGGACGTGCCCGGGCGGCCCGTGGCGAACAGGTAGGTGGCGTACAGGATCGCGCCGCAGACCAGGATGAGCTTGGTGGCCACCACCCAGCCTTCGGGAACTTCGGCGCCGAGGGCCTTGGCGGTGCGGCGGGCCCGGATTCCACTGAAGACCACGAACGCGACGCCTAGCAGGCCCAGCAGCAGGGTCAGGTTGTTGAAGCCGGTGTTCGGGCCGACCTCCGGAAGGTAGCCGGAGCCGATGTACTGGAAGTCCGACGGGACGGGGATGGTGTTGGACTTTCCGACGAACTGGTTGAAACCGCGGAAGAGCAGCATGCCAGCCAGCGTGACGATGAACGCTGGGATGCCCACGTAGGCTGTCCAGAACCCTTGCCAGGCCCCGATCAGGGCACCGAGGGCGAGGCCCAGGAGAATGCCCGCGTACCAGGGGATGCCCCAGTCCCTGATGGCCAGGGCCACCGTGACGCCGACGAAGGCCGCCACGGATCCGACTGACAGGTCGATGTGGCCGGCGATGATCACCAGCACCATGCCGATGGCCAGGATCAGGATGTAGGAGTTGCCGTTGAAGAGGTTGATCACGTTGCCCGGCGTCAGCGTGCGGCCCTCGGTGGCGAATTGGAAGAAGACGATCAGTGCCACCAAGGCGAAGATCATGCCGAATTGGCGGGTGTTGCCGCCAAAGAGCTTCTTGAGCGCGTTCATTTGTTGTCCTCGTTCTGGAAGGTTCTGGAAGTGTTCCAGAAGGTCAGGCGGCGGTCTTGCGGGCGGAGGTCATGAGTTTCATGAGGCTTTCCTGGCTGGCTTCATCCTTGTTCAGGACACCGGTGATGGCGCCTTCGAAGATGGTGTAGATGCGGTCCGAGAGTCCCAGCAGTTCCGGGAGTTCCGAGGAGATCACGATCACTCCCTTGCCCTGGTTGGCCAGCTGCTGGATGATCCCGTAGATCTCGTACTTGGCGCCGACGTCGATGCCGCGGGTGGGCTCGTCCAGGATCAGCAGGTCCGGGTCGGTGAACATCCACTTCGCCAGGACCACCTTCTGCTGGTTCCCGCCGGACAGTTTGGCCACACCTTCCTCCACGGACGGCGTCTTGGTCCGCAGGGACTTCCGGTACTGCTCGGCCACCGTGAATTCCTTGTTCGCATCCACCACCAGGCGCTTGCTGATCTTCTTCAGTGCCGCCGAGACGGTGGTGGTCTTGATGTCGTCCAGCAGGTTCAGTCCCAGCGACTTCCGGTCCTCTGTGACGTAACCCAGCCCGGCGTCGATGGCCTGCTTGACGTTTTTCAGGTGGAGTTCCTTGCCGTTCTTGTAAATCCGGCCGCTGATGAAGCGGCCGTAGGAACGGCCGAACACTGACCGGGCCAGTTCGGTGCGGCCGGCGCCCATGAGCCCGGCGAAACCGACGATCTCGCCGCGGCGGACGAAGAAGTTGGAGCCCTTGCAGACGAGGCGGTCCTGGATCTGCGGGTGGCCGACTGTCCAGTCCTTGACCTCGAACAGGACCTCCCCGATCTTGGGCTCGTGGTCCGGGAAGCGCGACTCCAGGGTCCGTCCCACCATGCCCTTGATGATGCGGTCCTCGTCGACGCCGTCGGCCTTCACGTTGAGCGTCTCGATGGACTTGCCGTCGCGGATGATGGTGATGGAGTCCGCAATCTGCTCGATCTCGTTGAGCTTATGGGAAATGATGATCGACGTGATGCCGCGGCCCTTCAGGCCCAGGATCAGGTCCAGCAGGTGCTGGGAGTCGGATTCGTTCAAGGCGGCGGTGGGCTCATCCAGGATGAGGAGCTTCACGGACTTGTTCAGCGCCTTGGCGATCTCCACCAGCTGCTGCTTGCCGACGCCGATTTCCTTGATCGGGGTGTCCGGGTCCTCGCGCAGGCCCACCCGGGCGAGCAGTTCACGGGAGCGGGTGCGGGCCTCGGCCCAGTCGATCACGCCGCGCTTGACCGGTTCGTTGCCCAGGAAGATGTTCTCCGTGATGGAGAGCTCCGGGATGAGCGCCAGCTCCTGGTGGATGATCACGATGCCCGCGTGCTCGCTGGCCCGGATGTCCCTGAACTGCTGCACCTCGTTTTGGTACACGATGTCGCCCTTGTAGCTGCCGTAGGGGTAGACGCCGGAGAGGACCTTCATGAGGGTGGACTTTCCGGCGCCGTTTTCCCCGCAGATCGCGTGGATTTCCCCGGCCTTCACCACCAGGTTCACATCGGACAAGGCTTTAACGCCGGGGAATTCCTTGGTGATGGAGCGCATCTCCAGAAGAACCGGCTCGCTCTGCGTGTTGAGGGACGTCATTTGCCCTTACGCCTCCAATGCATTGACTTCGTTGTCTTCCCTGCAATCCGCAGGGCCGTCTGATGAAAAAGTAGATGGAGCATGCCGTTGTCGTCAAGTATTTAACGCAACAGCGGGATAACGAAACGCTACGTGCGGCGGATTCCCGCGTGCTGGAAGACCAGCGATGCGGCACCGAGAGCCTCCGCCCGGTCGTTCAGCGAGGACATGGTCAGGGTGGTGGTTTCGCCGATGACCGGCACGGCGTGCCGCACCAGCCCGCGGCGGATGGGGTCCAGCAAGATGTCGCCCAGCCCCGCCAGGGGACCGCCCACCACGATCACCTCGGGGTTGATCAGGTTGGCCACATTCCCTAGCGCCCTGCCTACCGCAAGGCCTGCGTCGTCCACCACGCGCAGGGTTGCGGCATCCCTCGCCAGCGCCTTGCGGACGATGTCCTCGGGCGTGAGGGGACGCTCCTCGCCACGGCTGAGCAGCTCGATCATGGTGGTGGTGGAGGCGATGGTCTCCAGGCACCCCCTGTTGCCGCAGCGGCAGATCAGGCCGTGTTCGTGGATGGTCGCGTGGCCGATTTCACCGGTGATCCCGACGTTGCCGTAGTACGGGTTGCCATTGAGGATCAGGCCCGCGCCAATGCCGGAACCGATCTTCATGAACAGCAGGTTGCTGATGCCGCTGTGCGGGCCCCAAGTGACCTCTGACAGGGCACCCAGATTCGAGTCATTGTCTATGAAAATGGGGAACTGGAACGCCTCTTCAAGGCGTTCCTGGATGTCGATGCCCACCCACTCAGGCAGGATCGCCCCCTGCGCCACGGTGCTGGTCCGGCGGTCAATCGGGCCGGGGATTCCGACGCCGGCACCCACCACAGCACTGCGCTCCACTCCGCTGTCCGCCAGCAGTTTGTCGAGGAGGGCGACGGCCGCCTGGATGCCCTGTTCCGCGTGGTGGCCGAGGGGCAGGAGCACCGATTCCTCGGCGATGATGTGGTAGCTGAGCGAGGCGAGAACCACCCGCAGGTGCCGCCGGCCAAAGTCGATGCCCACCGCCACGGCACCGTTGCTGTTGAGTCGGACGTTGAGTGCGCGCCGCCCGGAGCTGGTGGTCGGCTCTGTGGAGGCGAGGCCGGAGTCCTGCATGATTTTGACGATGTTGGACACTGTCGCCGTGGACAGTCCCGTCTGCCGCGCGAGCTCCGCCTGGGTCGAGGGGCCGTTGAGCAGGCACTCGATGATCCGCTGCTGGTTCAGGTGCCTGAGGGCGGATTGCGACCCGGGGTTTTTGGTTCGGCTCCTCGTTGAGCGCGATGGAGAGGGCATGAAATGAACATTGCACCATCAGCAGCCTTGTAGTCAAGAAGTTAACGCAACGCTGGAGCACGTGGCCATTTCCAGGCGCCGGACGATCCGTCCCACGGGAAGGGCTGGACGGTGCAAATGGGCCGGATCGGCGGCTGCCGCCGCGGCTACGCTGATGGAAACGACGTCCCAGAGCTGGGCGGGCGTCCCCGAAGACTTGAGGTGATCACGGTGAAGCTGGCGCTGATGCAGGCGAACTCCAGTGTTTTGGACATCGAACGGAACTGCGCAGCCATCGACCGGGCGGCTCAGAGCGCCGCGGAAGCGGGTGCTGCCGTGCTCGTGACCCCTGAGCTTTTCCCGGTGGGGTATGCGCCGCTGCGGGTCAGGGCGGAGCTGGACCCCGGAACCCTGCCCGGCATCCGGCGTACCCTTGCCGGCATTGCTGCCCGGCGCCGGATCGCCCTGGTGTACAGCCTGCCCGCCGTCACGGCCGGCGGGCAGTGGCAGATCACGGCGACGGTGCTGGACGCCCGCGGGGACGAACTCCTGAGCTACGCCAAGGTCCACCTTTTTGGCCCGGAGGAGCGCAAGGCATTCAGCCCCTCCGAAGCAGCCCCCGCCGTCGTCGATCTGGGTGGCATCAAAGCCTCGCTGGCGATCTGCTACGACGTGGAGTTCCCGGAAACGGTGCGCGCGGCGGCCGCGGCCGGCGCCGACCTGCTCCTGGTTCCCACGGCGCTGGCCCACGGCTTCGAATCGGTGCCGCAGGTGCTGCTGCGGGCACGCGCACTGGAGAGCCAGCTGACGGTGGCGTATGCCAACCATTCCGGGGAGGAGGACGGCTGCACCTTCCTCGGGGGAAGCGTCATTGCCGGTCCCGACGGCGAACTGCTCGCCGCTGCCGGTCCCCACCCCGAGCTGCTGTACGCGGAGGTCAGTGCCGAGGCGGCCAGCCGGGCGCGCGATGCCGTGCCCTATCTGCGCGAACGGCGCCCGGACGTTTACCGCGCCTGGGAGAAGAGCGGCAGCCAGGAGCACGGCGGCGCCGCAAAGCCTTTGTAGGGTCCGGTCAGGTGCCCGGCGCCTCGTCCACGTACTGCAGTGCGATCCAGAGTTCGGCCCTGACCTGCGCCTGGTTCAGGTCGGTGTCCAGCAGTTCCGCCACCGCGTTGATCTGCCGCCGGACGCTGTTGCGGTGCAGTCCCAGCGCCTTGGCGGTGGCATCCCAGTTCCCGTTCTCGCCAAGCCATGCCCTCAGTACGGACAGGTGCGCGGTCCGGCGGTCGCTGTCCTGGCTGAGCACCGGCTCCAGCAGCCGGCCGGCCAGCATGGTTCCGGCTTCATGTCCCAGCAGTCCGGCGACCGTCCAGGTCACTTCACCCACCCTGGCGCTCTTGCCGGTGGTCTGGACGCGTTGCCGCAGCGCTGTCGCCCGCTGGTCGGCGCCGCTCAGGTCCGTGAGTTCGGTGGCGTCCCCGATGACCAGCCGCCACCCCAACTTCTCGACTTCGCCCAGCAGTGCGTCATCCACCCTGAGCCGGGTGATGGCGGCGAAGCCGTAGTCCGTGAGCTCTACAAGCTTGGTGTCGAACAGCCGGCGCCACTGCAGCAGCTCCCGCACCGGGCTGTCGCCGGTGCGCCCGGCAGCCTGCCCCGCGGCCTGATCCTGCCGGATGCCTTTCTCGGCCCTAGTGCCGGGCTCCGTCGTGTTGCCCTGCGCCGCCCTGATTCCCTGCACGACGCGCAGGGGACCGGAACGCGTGGAGGAAGTGCTCTGGGCCAGCAGGTCGCGGAGTCCGTTGATGTGCCGCGCGCCGCCGGCGGACAGGCTGTCCGGATGCAGCAGCAGCGACGTCGCCAGCTGGCTCGGCGCCAGTGACCCGCTGGTCCGTTGCCGCACCAGGAGCTCCAGGAGCCCGACGGCGGAGGAGACAACGCTGTTCTGCGCCGGGGTCAACGGCGTGTCGGTGCCCAGCACAAGTGCCCCGAGGTTCGCGTCGCGGGTGCTGCGCAGCGGGTGCCCGAACACGAGCCGGGAGCCGGGGCGATCGAGGGAATCCATCTCCACGCGGGGACCGCTGCCGCCCAGGAGCCGGCCGAGCAGGGGCTGCAGAGCTGCAACCTCGACGCCGGAGCCCGCCCGGGCGCGCACCCGCCCGTCGGCGCCCAGCAGCATGGCCCACACCGGAACGCGCTGGGCCAGGGCGGCGAGCAGTTCGTGTTCCGGCCGGGCTGACAGGACGGCCCGCATCAGCTGCCGGTTGGTGTCCGCGAGGTGCCGGAGCAGTTTGGCGTTGTCCGACTCGAGGAGCCGCGAGAACTCGAGGCCAATCGCAGCGAACGGAACCGTGCTCGGCACCTGCACGAGCGTCAGGTTCTGCCGGATACAGGCCTCCACCACCGCCTCCGGAACAGCACTGAAGTACGGCTCGAGGCCAAACCCGAGGGCCACCACCCCGGCCTGCACCAGACGCCGGACATAGGCGTCGACCCCGGCGCCGTCACCTGCGGTGCCGTCACCTGCGGTGCCGTCGCCGGCGGTGCCGTCCGCGGCGGTGCCGTCCGCGGCACGCGCCCCGTCCGCCCCGTCCGCCCCGCCCCCGCTGCCGCCCGCGCCCTCAACGAAAGGCAACCCGGCCGTGAGGAGGAACTCGCCGTCGAGCAGATAGGGCGTGGGGTCTTCCAGTTCACTCGGCTCGACCCACCGCAGGAGGCCGGAACCGTTGCCGCCGTCGTGCAGCATCACAAGCTCGGGAGGCAGCTTCGCCAGGAGCTGGTCCAGGGTGACGCCGCTCTGGTGTTCCACCGCCGGACCGGCGGCCGGAGGGGTGCCCCCGGCGGGCTCCACTGCTGCGGTCTGTTGTGCATTACGTCCCATGCCAGAACACTCTAGGTCATTTTGCACAGCATTGAGAGGTCACTCACAAGCCTAGGCTTGAGCGACGGAATGCCCCCAACTACTCACGAACGGACGTCAATGATGACTGTGCCCACCCAAGCAGGACAGCGGCCTCCGGTGCAGGCTGGCCGGCCCGGACTGGCAGCCCAGCTGCTCCGCCGGAAGCCGATCGGGCAGATGGTCCAGGAAGCCGAGACAGGCCATGGCGGAACCCGCCTGGTCCGCAGCTTCGGGGTCCTGCAGCTGACAATGATCAGCGTGGGGGCCACCCTCGGCACCGGCATCCTGGTGATCCTGGGTGAGTCCGTGCCGCTGGCCGGACCGGCTATCTGGATTTCGTTCGCCATTGCCGGACTGGCCGCGCTGCTCTCAGCCGTGTCCTACGCCGAAATGGCAGGCCTGGTGCCGGCGGCGGGCTCCAGCTACTCGTACACGTACGCCACCATGGGTGAGGGCATGGCCTGGATCTGCGGCTGGTGCCTCGTGCTCGAATACGCGGTGTCCGTCGCTGCCGTGGCGGTGGGCGCCGGCCAGTACGTCAACGAAACGCTGGCGGTCTTCGGGCAGGTCTTGCCGGATGCGGTGTCGCAGCCGCCCGGGGACGGCGGCCTGGTCAACATCCCCGCCATGGTGATCGTGGTGCTGGCCATGGTCCTGCTGGTCCGTGGCGCCAAGGAAAGCGCGTGGATCAACACCGCGATCGTGCTGGTCAAGGTGGGCATCCTGGTCTTCTTCTGCGCCGTGGCGTTTACCGCCTTCAACGGCGGCCACTTCGAGCCGCTGCTGCCGATGGGGGCCGCCGGCGTCTCGGCTGCCGCCTCCCGCGTGTTCTTCTCCTACATCGGCTTCGACGCTGCCTCCACCGCAGGCGAGGAGGCCCGCAATCCCAAGCGTGACCTTCCCCGGGCCATCATGCTGTCCATGCTGATCGTCACCACCATCTACGTTCTGGTTGCCGTTGCAGCCATCGGCGCCCGCCCGTGGGGCTGGTTCGACGGCACGGAGGCTGCACTGGTGAAAATCCTGGAGGAAGTCACCGGCCAGCCGTGGATTGCGCTGGTGTTCGCCGTGGGCGCCGTGCTCGCGATCGCCAGCATCGTGCTGACCGTCCTCTACGGGCAGACCCGCATCCTTCTTTCCATGTCCCGCGACGGGCTGGTTCCCGGCGTCTTTGGCCGCGTCTCCCACCGCACCGGCACACCCGTTGCCGGAACCCTGATCGTGGGAACCGCCGTCGCCCTCACCGCCGGGCTGGTTCCGCTCGGGGCGCTCGCGGACGCCACCAGCATCGGCACCCTGTTCGCGTTCGCCCTGGTAAACGTGGCCGTCATCCACCTTCGCCGTACGCGGCCGGAGCTTCCACGGACGTTCAGGGTTCCACTCTTCCCGCTGACACCGATCCTGGGTGCACTGATGTGCGTCTACCTGATGGCCAACCTGGGCGCGGAAACGTGGGTGACCTTCGGGATCTGGATGCTTGTGGGACTGGCCGCCTACTTCGGCTACGGCAGGCGGCACTCGCGGGTGGCCGCGCTGGGGCAGGAGGAATACCGTGAACTATCCGGCCGAGACCGTTCCCCAGTCCCCGCATCTGCTGAACAGACAACCTCCCACCAGTAAGACAACACGAGACCACGGAGACAGACCTTCATGACAACCGCTACCGAACTGCCGGCTTCCGACCCGTCAAGCGCCGTCACCACCGCACCCGGCCTGCCCGGGGCAGGCGCCCCGGTGACCATGCTGAACCCGGATTTCCCGTTCAGCTACGACCACTACCTGTCCCACCCGGACGGGCTTGGTTCGGTCCCGCCGGAACTGCACGGCACCGAGGTCGCCGTGGTGGGCGCCGGGCTGTCAGGTCTGGTGACGGCGTACGAACTGATGAGGCTTGGGCTGCGCCCGGTGCTCTACGAAGCGGACCAGCTCGGCGGACGCCTGCGCACCGCCAGCTTCCCGGCAGCCCCGGACGTGGTGGCAGACCTTGGCGGCATGCGGTTCCCGGTCTCGGGCAAGGCCTTTTACCACTATGTGGACCTGCTGGGACTGGAGACGCGGGACTTCCCCAACCCGCTGGCACCGGCAACCTCCAGCACTGTGATTGAACTGGCGGGGCAGAAGCACTACGCCACCACCTCCGCGGACCTGCCGCCGTTCTTCCGTGAGGTGGCGGACGCCTGGAAAGCGGCCGTGAACGACGGCGCGCAGTTCACCCAGATGCAGGAGGCCATCCGGGCGCGGGACACGGCCCGGATCAAGGAGCTGTGGAATGAGCTTCTTCCCGAACTTGATGAGGAGACCTTCTACGGCTTCATCGCCGGCAGCCAGGCGTTCCGGAAAGCGGGATTCGCGCACCGCGAGGCGTTCGGCCAGGTTGGCTTCGGCACCGGCGGCTGGGACACCGACTTCCCGAACTCCATCCTGGAAATCCTCCGCGTGGTCTACACCGACGCCGACGACCAGCACCGGCTCATCGCCGGTGGAGCGCAAAGGCTCCCCGAGGCACTCTGGCGCCACGCGCCGTCGGGCATGGCCCACTGGCCGGAGGGGACGTCCCTGGCGTCCCTGCACTCAGGCTCCCCGCGCGGAGCGGTGGAGCGGATCAGCCGCGACGCCGACGGCAACCTCCGCATCCGGGAACGCTGGGGGAGGGAAGCCTCCTACCCGGCCGTGGTCACAACCTGCCAGTCGTGGCTGCTGTCCACGCGGATCCACACCGAGGAGGCGCTGTTCCCGGCTGAGCTGTGGACGGCGATCGAGCGCTCGCACTACATGCAGTCCTCCAAGACGTTCGTGATGGTGGACCGGCCGTTCTGGAAGGACATCGATCCGGAAACCGGCAGGGAGGTGCTGTCCATGACGCTCACGGACCGGCTCAACCGCGCCACCTATTTGCTGGACAACGGACCCGACCAGCCGGCCGTAATCCTGCTGTCCTACACCTGGAACGACGACGCGCTGAAGTGGCTGGCGCTCGACGCCGACGAACGGGTGGAGCTGATGCTGCACTCGCTCGAGCAGATCTACCCCGGCGTGGACATCGCCAGCCACATCGTGGGCCAGCCCATCACCGTCTCCTGGGAGGCCGATCCCAACTTCATGGGCGCGTTCAAGGCCAACTTGCCCGGCCACTACCGCTACCAGCAGCGGCTCTTCACGCACTTCAAGCAGGACCAGCTGCCGGAAAGCCAGCGCGGCATCTTCCTGGCCGGCGACGACGTGTCCTTCACCGCAGGCTGGGCCGAAGGCGCCGTGACCACGGGCCTGAACGCGGTCTGGGGTGTGGTGAACCACCTCGGCGGCTCCTCGGCGCCCGGCAACCCCGGCCCCGGTGACCTGCTGGACGAGCTGGGACCGATCAGCCTGGACTGAGCCGGGCTGGCCGGCGACACCGGAATGGTCCTGGGACGCGCCAACGGTCTGGGGACACCCGAATCCGGCTGTCCCCGGACCGGTTTGGCGTCCTGGCACCAGATGCGGGTCTTCAGCTCAGCGGTTGTGCCAGTGGAGTTCGCGGTGCGCCTCGGCGAGCTCGCGGTAGTGCGCCGCGTTGCGCTTCACGCCGTCGAACTCCTCATCGGTGAGTTCGCGGCGGACCTTGGCCGGCACCCCGGCCACCAGTGAGCGGGGCGGGACCACAGTCCTTTCGAGCACGACGGCGCCGGCCGCCACGAGCGAGCCGGCGCCAATCACCGCCCCGTTGAGGATGGTGGCGCTCATGCCGATGAGGCAGTCGTCTTCCACGGTGCAGCCATGGACGACGGCGCTGTGCCCGACGCTGACGCGCGCCCCGACACTGCAGGGGAAGCCCGGGTCGGCGTGCAGGACCACGTTGTCCTGCAGGTTGCTGCCGGTGCCCACGGTGATGGCGGCGGTGTCCGCACGCACCGAGACGCCGTAGAACGCGCTGGCGTCCTCGGCGAGCGTGGCGCGGCCGATGATCGACGCCGTCGGGGCGACGAACACGGAGGGGTGGATGTCCGGCGTGTCGCCGGCGAAGGGGTAAATGGGAGCCATGCACCCAAGCCTAGGACAAGCCGGGCCGGGAGTACTTTCTTCCCGGGGCCAAAGGTCAGTGCGCTCCGCCGACGTTCAGGACGACGACGCCGGCCACCACCAGGGCGATGCCGAGGACTTTCATGAGGTTCAGTTCCTCGCCGAGGAACACGGCGCCGATGGCCACGATGGCGACCGTTCCGAGGCCCGACCAGAGGGCATAGGCCACGCCGACCGGCACATTCTTGACCACCTGCGAGAGCAGCGCGAAGGCAACCCCGTACGAGCCCAGGCACCAGACGCTGGGCCAGAGCCGGCTGAATCCCTCCGTGGACTTGAGCAGGCTTGTGCCGAGGACCTCTGCGGCAATCGCCAGTGCCAGATAGACATAGCCCAAGAAGTATTGTCCTTTCTCATAGCTGGGGCCCTGACCGGCATAACGCCGGCGCTTCGCACCCAGACCACTCCCCATCCTAGGTGCGCGCAGAACAGCAGGCTTACCCGGAGGTCCGCAAGAGCTCCTGGCCGAGAATCCGGGTGCCCTCGGGAAATGCGCCCGGGTTGGGGCCCGCGTAGTTGAGTCGGATAAACGGCCCCGCCGGTTCGGCGGGGAACCATTCCGTTCCGGCCGCAATGATGACGCCGGCGCTTTCGCAGTTCCGGGAGAGCTGTTCGACGTCGGTCCCGTCGGGCAGGCGTGCCCAGAGGTTCAGCCCGCCCTTAGGGACATTCTCGATGTGGGCCTGCGGTGCGTGCTGAATCAGGCTCGTGAGCAGAAGATCGCGGCGGGACTGGAGCTGGTGCCGGAGGCTTCTCAGGTGGGTCTGCCAGGCCGGCTGGGTGACAACGTCGAGTGCCGCGGCCTGGAGCAGGCCGCTGACATACATCGACTCGGCTCCCCGGTCGGCGAGGATGCGGTCGCGTGCCGGGCCGCGCGCAATGACGGCGGCCACCCGGATGGCAGGGGAGACGCTCTTGGTCAGCGAACGGAGATACACCACGTGGCCGGAACCGTCGCGGGCCGCCACCGGCTGTGCAGTGGTGGTGATGCCGAAGTCGTGCGCCCAGTCGTCCTCGAGGAGGAAGGCGCCGTTCCTGCGCACGACGTCCAGTACCTGTTCGCCGCGCCGGCTGTCCCACTGCGCGCCGGTGGGGTTCGCGTAATTCGGCTGCGCATAGAACATCCGGGCTCCCGTTTCCTCGAAGGCGCGGGCCAGTTCGTCCGGGTCCGGGCCGCCGGGACCGCTGGGTACCGGGACCACGCGGACGCCGGCCTGCGTCGCAGCCAGGATGGCTCCCCAGTAGGTCGGGGACTCGATCAGGAGCGGGTGTCCGTAGCCGACGAGCGCCCTGAAGATCGAGCTCAGGCCGCTTTGGCTGCCGGGAAGCACGACGACGTCGCTCGGGTTGGGCGGCGTAATGCCGGCCAGGGTGGAGCTTCCGAGCTCGTGGGCGAACCAGGATTGCAGCTCGGGCAGCCCTGCCGCCGGGGGACGCGACAGCGCTGCCTCGCCGCGGGCCGCCCGCGCGAGCGCCGCGAGCACCAGCCGCTCGGGCAGGAGTTCGCGGGCAGGATAGCCGGAATGGAACGCGATGACATCGTTGGGTGCTGTCCGCATGGCGGCGGAGGCCGGCCGGAGCGGAGCCTGCGGTGACCGCAGGGCGGCCGTCTGCCAGCCGTAGTCCGAGGGCCGCGCGGTCCGGACGGCCCGCACGAATGTCCCCACGCCCGGCCGGCTCTCGATGACGCCCTCCCTCGTGAGGGACTGCAGCGCCTTCTGAACGGTGACGGGACTGGCCTGATACTCCGCGACGAGCGACCTGGTCGACGGCAGCCGGGATCCCGGCGCTGCCCCGGCGACCCATTCCCTCAGCCGCGACGCGATCCGGGAACTGCTATCGTTGTTCATGAGAGACAATAGTAGCGCTACTGTTCAAGTTCGCCCGGTGATATCGCCTTCCATGGGGTCGCTTGCGGGACCGGCACTCGGATCCTCGCGTGCCGGAATCTGGTGGGCCCTCCTGGGGGTGGTGGCTTTCTCGTTCACCGTTCCCTTGACCCGCCTCGCAGTGGAGGGGCTGTCTCCTTTGTTCATTGGCTCGGCCCGGGCAGTGGTGGCGGCCGTCCTGGCCGCCGCGGCACTTGCGCTGACGCGGCAGCGCCAGCCCCGCGGCACGCAGTGGCTTCGCCTGGCTTTGGTCGCTGGAGGGGTCGTCATCGGCTTCCCCATGCTGACGACATACGCGCTCACCGCCGCGCCGGCCAGCCATGGGGCCGTGGTGATAGCCCTGCTCCCGGCTGCAACTGCAACGCTGGCGGTGTTCCGCGGCCGCGAGCGTCCACGGGTAGCATTCTGGATCGCGACAGGGGCGGGGGCCTTTGCCGCTATCGCGTTCGCCGTCGCACAGCCCGGCGGGTTCGGCCAGCTGCATTGGACGGATTTGTTGTTCTTCGGCGCCGTGCTGGCTGCTGCCGTGGGGTACGCCGAGGGAGGCCTGCTGGCCCGCGAGCTTGGCGCGTGGCAGACCATATCCTGGGCCCTTGTCCTGGCCTCGCCCCTGATGGTGGCCCTTATGGTGTTCTCCGTGTCCCGGCAGGAGCCTTCGGGTACGCCGGCGCAGTGGGCCGCCTTTGCCTACCTCGGCGTCGTCAGCATGTTTCTGGGCTTCTTTGCCTGGTACCACGGCCTTGCCCTCGGGCCCATGGCCCAGGTGAGCCAGGTCCAGCTGGCCCAGCCGGTGATGAGCATCTGTTGGGCTGCGCTGCTGCTCGGCGAGCAGCTGACGTGGGCCACCGTTGTGGGCGGGCTTGCCGTCATACTCTGCGCCGGCGCCGCGGTCCGCGTGCGGCTCAACCCGCCCGCGGTGTCCCAAGGCAGCCAGCTGTCCGCCACAGCGGACCGGGCATAGCAGCGGTCCGGCAGCAGTCAGGGGAGGACGACGGCGATCGGCGCACCTGGTTCTGCCACGCGCTCAAGCTCCCGCACGACGTCGTCCGCCTGCTCCGCCGTGAGCCCCTCCAGCGACTGGACCGCCCAGACCGCCGGGAACGTATTCGCCGCGAACGGCAGGCGCGCCGGGTCTGCCACCGACACGCTCAATCTGCGGGCCATCGCATACCGGACGTTTCCGTCGAAGGGATCAACGCCCGTGTAGTGGATGCCGGCCTGGACGAACCTGAGGCCGTCGTCGCCCGGACCGCAGCACACGTCCAGCACGGCGTGCCTGCCCTGGGCCTTGAGCAGGGCGATGAAGGGTTCCAGCGAGGTTTCCGTCAGCAGAGTCATCGTGTTAACCAGTTTTGGTTAAAACCCGCTGTGTGTGAACCGCCGCCGAAAAGCCGCCGCCGCGGACACGGTCCGCGGCGGCGAAGTTGGCCGGCAAAGTTGAAGGCGGCAGATCAGTTGAAGACGACAGTCCGGTTGCCGTCCAGCAGCACGCGGTGCTCGGCGTGCCACTGCACGGCCTGGGCAAGAGTGCGGCCTTCCACGTCCCGGCCCATCTGCACAAACTGCTCCGGCGTCCGCGCGTGGTCCACGCGGATGACTTCCTGCTCAATGATCGGGCCCTCGTCCAGCGCGGCCGTGACGTAGTGCGCGGTGGCGCCGATCAGCTTCACGCCGCGGGCATGGGCCTGGTGGTAGGGCTTGGCGCCCTTGAAGGACGGCAGGAAGGAGTGGTGGATGTTGATGGCCTTGCCAGTCAGCTCGGTGCAGAGATCGTCCGAGATGATCTGCATGTAACGGGCCAGGACGGTCAGTTCGACGCCCTCTTCAGCGATGATCTTTCGCAGCTGGTCCTCGGCCTGTTCCTTCGTGTCGGCCGTCACAGGGATGTAGTGGAACGGGATGCCGTAGAACTCCGCCAGCCCGGCCAGGTCCCGGTGGTTGGAAACAATAGCGGGAACCTCGATGGGCAGGGTGCCGGAGCGCTGCAGGAACAGGAGGTCGTTCAGGCAGTGGGCGGACTTGCTGGCCATCAGCAGGGTGCGGACCTTCCGGCCCACGGGGTTCAGGTTCCACTGCATGCCGAAGGCTTCGGCCACCGGCTCCAGGGCGGCAACCACCTCAGCCTGGGAGGCGGTGGTGGTGGCTTCCACGCGCATGAAGAAGGTTCCAGTGGACTCGCTGCCGTACTGCTGGGAATCCGTAATATTGCAGCGCGCCACGAGCAGGGCGCCGGCAACGGCGTGCACAATTCCGGGGCGGTCGGGGCAGGACAGGGTTACTACGTACGATTTGGCGAGCTGGTCTTCATTCACGAAGAACAGCCTACCCGCGCGTGGGCGGCGCTTTTGATACTGTGGTGGGGTCGCAACTGGCGTTTGGGTGGCTAACCACCAGGGAGCGGCATTCACGAAGACCACGGATCGTACGCCTGGGCCGAGGGTCATGTTTTGCCGGTAGCGCTGCGCTTCTCGAAGAGCAGCCGCCCAGTGCGCTGCGGCGCCCTTAATGGATCTGCGTCCAGAAGCGTTTCCGGATGGTGGTCATCGAAGGGCGGAGCAACGTTCAAGCCGGTAGCCTGACCTTTAGCAGTGCCCATCCCTAGCCAGGAGTTCTTCGTGACTACTTCACCGACTTCCGTTAGCACCTCCTCCGTCAGCAACCAGCCGCTGGCTGAACTCGATCCCGAGATCGCCGCAGTACTGGACCAGGAGCTCGGCCGCCAGCGCGGCACCCTGGAAATGATCGCCTCCGAAAACTTCGCGCCCCGCGCGGTCATGGAAGCCCAGGGCTCCGTTCTGACCAACAAGTACGCCGAGGGCTACCCGGGCCGCCGCTACTACGGCGGCTGCGAGTACGTGGACGTCGCCGAGCAGCTGGCGATCGACCGGGTCAAGGCTCTGTTCGGCGCCGAGTACGCCAACGTCCAGCCGCACTCCGGCGCGCAGGCCAACGCCGCCGCGCTCCACGCCATGATCACCCCCGGGGACAAGATCCTGGGCCTCTCCCTGGCTCACGGCGGCCACCTCACGCATGGCATGAAGCTGAACTTCTCCGGCAAGCTCTATGAAGTTGCCGCGTACCAGGTCGAGGAAGACAACTTCCGGATCGACATGGACAAGCTGCGCGAGCAGGCCATCGCCGAAAAGCCCCAGGTCATCATCGCCGGCTGGTCCGCGTACCCGCGCCACCTCGACTTCGCCGCGTTCCGGTCGATCGCCGATGAGGTGGGCGCCCTGCTCTGGACCGACATGGCGCACTTCGCCGGCCTCGTTGCCGCCGGACTGCACCCGAGCCCGGTGCCGCACTCCGACGTCGTCACCTCCACCGTGCACAAGACCCTGTCCGGGCCGCGCTCCGGCGTGATCCTGGCGAAGCAGGAATGGGCCAAGAAGCTCAACTCCGCCGTCTTCCCGGGCCAGCAGGGCGGCCCGCTCATGCACGTGATCGCTGCCAAGGCCGTGGCCTTCAAGATTGCCGGCACCGCCGAATTCAAGGAGCGCCAGGAGCGCGTCCTGGAAGGCGCCAAGATCATCGCCGACCGCCTCAACCAGTCCGACGTTGCCGAGGCCGGCGTCTCCGTCCTCACCGGCGGCACCGACGTTCACCTGGTGCTGGTGGACCTGCGCAACTCGCAGCTGGACGGCCAGCAGGCCGAGGACCTCCTGCACTCCGTGGGCATCACAGTGAACCGCAACGCCGTGCCGTTCGACCCGCGCCCGCCGATGGTCACCTCCGGCCTGCGCATCGGCACCCCGGCCCTGGCCACCCGCGGCTTCGGTGCCGCCGAATTCACCGAGGTTGCCGAGATCATCGCCACCGCGCTGAAGGCCGGCTCCGCCACCGACGTTGAGGCCCTGCAGGCCCGCGTGGACAAGCTCGCTGCCGACTTCCCGCTGTACCCGCAGCACGAGCAGTGGTGATCCGTGACTGAAACCGCAAAAACCGCGCAGATCCTTGACGGCAAGGCTACCGCCGCTGCCATCAAGGCCGAGCTGACCGAACGCGTGGCCGCACTCAAGGCCAAGGGCGTCACTCCGGGACTGGGCACCATTCTGGTGGGGTCTGACCCCGGCAGTACCTGGTACGTGGGCGGCAAGCACAAGGACTGCGCCGAGGTGGGCATCAACTCCATCCGCCGCGACCTGCCCGAGGAAACCACCCAGGACGAGCTCCTGGCCGTGGTCCGCGAGTTGAACGACAACCCGGAATGCACCGGCTACATCGTTCAGCTGCCGCTGCCCAAGCACATCGATCAGGACGTCATCCTGGAGGCCATGGATCCGGACAAGGACGCCGACGGCCTGCATCCGATGAACCTGGGCCGGCTCGTGGCCAACATCAGCGGCCCCATGAAGTCCCCGCTGCCCTGCACCCCCAAGGGCTGCGTAGAACTGCTTAGCCGCCATGGCATTGACCTGAAGGGCAAGCGCGTCCTCGTTGTGGGACGCGGCGTGACCATCGGCCGCCCGGTGGGCCTGCTGCTGACCCGCAAGGACGTCAACGCCACCGTGGTCCTGGCGCACACCGGCACCGCCGACCTGCCCGCCGAACTACGGCAGGCCGACGTCGTGATCGCCGCGGCCGGCGTGCCGCACCTGGTCAAGGCCGAGGACCTGAAGCCGGGCGCCATCGTGCTCGACGTCGGCGTGAGCCGTGTTGACGACGGCACCGGCAAGGCGGTGGTCACCGGTGACGTGCACCCCGACGCCGCAGACGTCGCCGCATGGCTGTCCCCGAACCCGGGCGGCGTGGGTCCGATGACCCGCGCCATGCTCCTGGCCAACGTGGTGGAAACCGCCGAACGCCAGGCGGGCATCGCCTAATCCGCTGATCGCGCCAAACCGCTGATCGCGCCGGGCCCACGCCAGCAGGGTTCCCGGGCCGAGCTTGCGAGGTCAGGGTGCTGGTGGGGAGGGTTCCCTGACCGAGGTTGGGGTGCGGGTGGGGAGCGAGATCCTGGGTTTCGGCAAGCTCAACCGGCGGGCTCAACCACCGCCACGTGGGGTGCCTACTCCTCCGGGAGTAGGCGCCCTACGCCGTTAAGCCGACGACGGGTGGGGCCGTCCCGGTTAGGCTCGGACTTATGCAGCGTCGTTTCCGGGGACCGCCCACAGCAGCCATCGTGGTTGCCGTGGCGGTCTTCGAGGTGGTCGGCACTATCTTCGCCTCCGCCCGGCAGCCTGACCACCGGCCGCTGGATGCCCTCGCGTTCGTCTTGCTGCTCGCAGGACCGGCGGCCCTGTCGCTGCGGAGGCGCGCCCCGCTGGTGATGCTGCCTGCCGCGGCCGCCTCCGTCGCAGCGTACCTGGCGCTTGGTTACGCCTGGGGCCCGGTGTTCCTGTCGCTGGCGCTGGCGATCGTGCTGTCCGCCGCGGCCGGGAAGCGCTGGCAGACCTGGGCCGTGGCCGGCGCCTGTGCAGCCGTCCTGGTGACTGTCGCGGCGGCCGCCGGCGACGAGTTCGCCCTGGTCCGGGCATTCGCCGGGACCTCGTGGCTGGCCATTCTTGTGCTGGTGGGGGAGGGCGTGCGGCTGCGCACCGAACGGGTGGCGGAACGGCGGCGCCAGCACGAGGCCCGCGAACAGGCTGCCCGCGATGAGTACCGGCTTGCCCTTGCCCGGGACATCCACGACGTCGTTGCCCACTCCCTGTCCCTGATCAACGTCCGCGCGTCCGTGGCGCTGCATCTGGGCGAGAAGGACCCTGCCCAGTTCCGCCCCGCGCTGGAAGCCATCAAGGCGGCCAGCAAGGATTCGCTCGCCGAGGTCCGCCAGCTCTTGGGCGTGCTCCGCGAGGATGCTCCGCTGAGCCCCGCGCCGCCGCCCCGGCTGGACCGGCTTCCCGGGCTGGCCGACGACGCACGCCGCGCCGGGCTCGAGGTCAGCCTGACTGCGCCCGAGGCGGCCGCCGTGCAGGAGCTGCCGGACGCCGCCCAGGAAGCGGCGTACCGGATCGTCCAGGAGGCCCTGACCAACGTGGTGCGGCATTCCGGTGCCCGGAAGGCTGCCGTCATCCTCGCCCTGGAGGGCACGACGGCGGCGGGGAACCCCGGAAAGCAGCTCACCGTGACCATTGACGACGACGGCGCCGGGGCCGCCGGGGTTCCGGAAGGCAACGGCGTGACCGGGATGCGGGAGAGGGCAGCAGCCGTGGGCGGTTCGCTGCACCTGGCGCCGTTGAACCCGCCGCCGCATCCGGGCTGGCGGGTCCGGGCCGTGCTCCCGGTAGCCGGTCCGCCGTCCCGTCCCTCTCCAGGAACGAAGCGGGAATCACAGTGAAACGGGATGCGCAGTGATCCGGATCCTGCTGGCCGATGACCAGACGCTCATCCGTGCCGGCTTCCGTGCCCTCCTGAACGCCGAAGCGGACATGGAGGTGGTGGCCGAGTGCGGAACCGGCCGTGACGCCGTTCGCCTCGCTGCCCGGGAGCGTCCGGATGTGGTGCTGATGGACATCCGAATGCCCGAGATGGACGGGCTGGAGGCCACCCGGAAAATCATGGCGGACCGGAACCTGAACGGGACGAGGATCATCATCCTCACCACCTTCGAACTGGATGAATACATCGCGGAGGCGGTGCGGGCCGGGGCCGCAGGGTTCCTGGTGAAGGACACCGAACCCGAGGAGCTGCTCCGCGCCGTCCGCGTGGTCCACGACGGCGACGCCCTGCTCTCGCCGTCCGTCACCCGGCGCATCATGGCCCAGCTGGCGCTGCAGTCCCGGGCCACGGCGGCTCCGGTGTCGCTGGAGAACATCACCGAACGGGAGCGCGAGGTCCTGCGGCTGGTGGGCGAAGGCCTGAACAACGCGGAGATCGCGGACCGGCTGGTGATCACGCCGCTCACGGCCAAAACCCACGTCTCACGCATCATGACCAAGCTGCTGGTCCGGGACCGGGCACAGCTGGTGGTGCTGGCCTACGAATCCGGGCTGGTGCGGCCGGGCTGGGCCGGCTGAGGAAGCAATGGCCGGACTCCCGGCGGAGTACGCGGGGCACCCAAGGTGTCTCCCGGCGTCGGACGACCCGCAGCCGTCGGACGCGCAGACTCGAAGCAGAGCCGAAAGACGGCCCTTACGGAGATTTTGGGAGCATGACATGACTTCATCCTTAGCCACCACATTCGCGGTCCAGTCCGCGCAGCTGCCGGCCGATCCCGTTGCCCACGGCCCATGGGGCGGCGGATTCTCGCCGTGGTTCCTACTATTCCCGCTGTTCTGGATCCTGGTGATCGGCCTGCTCATCTTTTTCGCCCGGCGCACCTGGCGACGGAACCACGAATGGGCCACCGCCCGCGGCGGCGAAAGCGTCCTGCGCGAGCGCTATGCACGCGGCGAAATTGACGAGACCGAGTACCGCCAGCGCCTGGAGGTCCTCCGCGGCGACTCACGCGGCGAGGCCCGGGGGAACCGCAGGTAACACAAAGCACAACGGGGGCCCATGCCCGCCGGGTTCCCTGGCCGTGGAGCCGCTCCGGCGAGGGCCCCGGCCCGAGCTTGCGAGGGCAGGGAGCCGGAGCGGACTTGCGAGGCAAGGGGGCGGGCGGGGAGGGGCAGATATCGCCCGCTGGTGCCTCCGGATTGGGCGATACCGACCTCGCGTTGCTGTTCCGGCTTTTTGATATTTAGCTATTCCTTTGGCCCACGACGCGTACTAGCGTAATGGGGTGCCCGAACTCCATTCCGCCGAAGGAACGTCCAAAAAGCCTGTGCCCGCCAACGAGAGAGGGCCCGAGAAAGAATCAGGGCCCTGCGCCGTGCCCGCCCCGCCGCGGTACGTGATTACCGCCGAGAACCTGACTAAGACCTACGGCGAGGTCACCGCCGTCGACGGCATTTCCTTCAGTGTTCCGGCGGGGGAGTCCTTCGGGCTGCTCGGCCCCAACGGCGCCGGGAAGTCCACCACCATGAAAATGATCGGCGGGGTTTCCCAGCGGACCTCCGGAAACCTGACCATCATGGGGCTGGACCCCGAACAGAACGGCCCGGAGGTGCGCGCGCACCTGGGCGTGGTGCCGCAGCAGGACAACCTGGACGAGGAACTCAAGGTCCGGGACAACCTGCTGGTCTACGGCCGCTACTTCGGCCTGCCCATGAGCTACCTCAAGCCCAAGGCCGACGAACTGCTCGAATTCGCCCAGCTGACGGACAAGGCCAAGTCCAAGGTGGACGCCCTGTCCGGCGGCATGAAGCGCCGCCTCACCATCGCGCGCTCACTCATCAACGAGCCGCGCATCCTGCTGCTTGACGAGCCCACCACGGGCCTCGACCCGCAGGCGCGGCACATTCTCTGGGACCGGCTGTTCCGGCTGAAGGAGCAGGGCGTCACGCTGATCCTCACCACGCACTACATGGACGAGGCCGAGCAGCTCTGCGACCGGCTGATCGTGGTGGACAAGGGCCGCATCATGGCGGAAGGCTCGCCGGCCGCGCTCATCCGGGACTACTCCACCCGCGAGGTCCTGGAGCTGAGGTTCGGGTCGGAGCGCAACGCCAGCATCGGTGCCGAACTCGAGGGCATCGGCGAACGCCTGGAAACCCTCCCGGACCGCGTGCTGATCTACACCCACGACGGCGAGGCGGCGCTGGAGGAAGTCTCCGCGCGCGGGCTGCGGCCGCTGACCTCGCTGGTGCGCAGGTCCTCGCTGGAGGACGTGTTCCTCCGGCTCACCGGCAGGAGCCTCATTGACTGAGCCGTCAACCGCCGGACACGCCGGCGGGCACATTGCCGGGCCCGCTCCCGCCGGGAACGCACCGGAAGGCCCGACGGCGGGACGCACCTTGCGCGCCCACCCTCCCGGGGTGTCGGCCGCCAAGGCGCGGCGCTGGGGCGCATTCTACTACGCCGAGCAGGTCCTGCGCGTCATGAAGGGGTACGGCTGGTCCATCTTCCTGTACAGCGTGGGCCAGCCCGCGGCGTATCTGTTCGCGATGGGCGTCGGCCTGGCCACGCTGGTGGACACCAACACCGTCGCCGGCTTCGGCGGCGTCAGCTACATCGCCTTCATCGCCCCGGCGCTGCTGGTGTCGGCCGCGGTCATGACCGCAGCCAACGAGTTCACGTTCCCGGTGATGGACGGCTTCAAATGGCGCCGGGTGTACTACGGTCCGCACGCCTCGCCGCTGACTCCCGAACAGATCGCGGCCGGGCAGATCATCGCTGTGACACTGCGGTTCCTGCTGCAGTCCGTCATCTACTTCGTCATCGTGGCCATGTTCGGCGCCTCACCCAGCGGCTGGGGCTGGGGCTCCGTGCTGGTGGCCACGCTGGCCGGGCTCTCGTTCGGCTTGCCGCTCATGGCCTACGCGGCATCCATCAAGGAGGACAAAGGCCAGTTCGCCATGGTGATGCGGTTCATCGTCATGCCGCTGTTTCTGTTCTCCGGCACGTTTTTCCCGCTGGACACGCTGCCCGTGCTGGTCCGCTGGATCGGCTGGATCTCGCCGATCTGGCACGGCACGGAACTGGGCCGGGTGATGACCTTCGGCTACGAGGAATCCCCGGTGCTGACCATCATCCATGTCGTGTTCCTGCTGGCCCTGGCCTGGTTCGGCTGGGTCCTCACCAAGCGCCAATTCATCAGGAGGATGGGACAGTGACAGTCCTGACCCAAGGCCACGCCGTCACGGAGGAGGCCCGGAACCGGCGCTTCGGCCCGCTGTACTCCCGCAACGCCCGTGCGGTGATCGGGCGCGGGCTGATGGCCACCAAGAGCAGCAACTGGCTAGTCATGCTGTCCGGCTTCTTCGAGCCGGTGCTGTTCCTGATTTCGATGGGCGTCGGGATGGGCGCCGTGGTGGGCTCCGTCGCCGGTCCGGGCGGCCAGGAGATCAGTTACGCGGCGTACATCGCACCGGCGCTGCTGGCGGTTTCGGCCATGAACGGCGCGGTGTACGACTCCACCTGGAACGTCTTCTTCAAGATGAACTTCGCCCGGCTCTACCAGGGGATGCTGTACACCTCGCTCGGGCCGCTGGACGTGGCCATCGGCGAGATCTTCCTGGCGCTGCTGCGCGGCCTGCTGTACGCCACCGGGTTCACGGCGGTCATGGGGCTGATGGGCCTGATCACCACGCCGTGGGCGCTGCTGATGATTCCGGCGTCGGTGCTGATCGCCTTCGGGTTCGCCAGCTTCGGCATGGGTATCACCAGCTTCATGAAGACGTTCCAGCAGATGGACTGGGTGAACTTCATCATGCTGCCGATGTTCCTCTTCAGCGCCACCTTCTATCCGCTGAGCGTCTACGCCGAGTACATCCAGTGGCTGATCCAGGCCATGCCGCTGTGGCACGGGGTGGAGCTGCTGCGGCAGATCAGCGCTGCCTCCTTCACCCCGGCCACGGCAATCCACGTGGGCTACTACCTGGTGATGATCGTGCTGGGCCTCATGCTCACCACCGGCAGGCTGCGGAGCCTGTTCCTGAAGTAGGCAGGTGTTCGCCGCCGGTGGAAGCGTTCTGGGGCGCTCCCGGGATTTGAGAGAATAGCTTCATGCAATCTCTGGGCAGCTCCAAGTCTTCATCCACGCCGGGCCGGGGCGGATTCTCCATGTTCCGCATCAGCGGTCCGGGCCTGCTGGTCCTGATCACCGCCTTCCTGGTGGCAGTGATCTTCGCCGCCAACCAGAACGACGTCGTCGGCTGGGTTGTTGCCGTCATCGCACTGTTCTGGCTGGCGCTGGCCTCCTTCGTGGTGTTCAGCATCCAGCGGGCGGCCAAGAAGGCCGGGGCCAAGATTAACGAGGCGCACAACGCGTTCAACGCCGCCACAGGCCGCGCGCCCTCCACCGCCTCGGCCGACCACGGCGGAACCCGCCTGGTCCGTGAACGCGGCGAGGCGGAGGAGATCCGGGACATGAAGCTGGACCACTCTTTCAAGATCGTCCAGGTGCAGGTGCGCGTGGTGGAGCAGGAGCGGGCCAAGGGCGCAGCTGCGGACCAGGACACCATCCGCCGCGCCCTCGAGACCATTGAGATCACTGCCACCAACGCCCGTGACATGATCAAGTCGTCCGGCGGGTCCGGCGAACCCGTGACCGGAACCATCATCGACTAGAGTGGAACGGGTGAGCTCGGCATTGAAGAAGGACCACCTTCGCATCGCAACAGTCAACGTCAACGGCCTCCGCGCTGCCTACAAAAAGGGCATGGGCGAGTGGCTTGCGGCCCGCGAAGTGGACATCCTGACCCTGCAGGAAGTCCGGGCCCCGGACACCATCGTGCGCCAGCTCATCGGCGAAGGGTGGCACATCCTGCACGCCGAAGCCGAGGCCAAGGGCCGCGCCGGCGTCGCCATCGCCTCCCGCGAGGAGCCCCTTGTCACCCGCGACCACATCGGCGATGACTACTTCGCCACCGCCGGCCGCTGGGTGGAGGCCGACTTCCGCGTCCGCGACGCCGAAGGCAACGCGTCCCAGCTGACCGTCGTGAGCGCCTATGTGCACTCCGGCGAGGCGGGCACGCCCAAGCAGGAGGACAAATACCGCTTTCTGGATGTCATGAGCACGCGTCTGCCCGAGCTCACCAAGCACAGCGACCACGCCCTGGTCACCGGTGACCTGAACGTCGGCCACACTGAGCTGGACATCAAGAACTGGAAGGGCAACGTCAAGCGTGCCGGCTTCCTGCCGGAGGAGCGCGCCTACTTTGACCGCTTCTTCGGTGAGGAGATCGGTTGGAAGGATGTTCACAGGGGCCTGGCGGGCAACGTCAACGGCCCCTACACCTGGTGGTCGCAGCGCGGCCAGGCCTTCGACAACGACGCCGGCTGGCGCATCGACTACCACCTGGCCACCCCCGCCCTCGCGGCCGCAGCAGTTTCGGCCGTCGTGGACCGGGCACCCTCGTGGGACACCCGCTTCTCTGACCATGCCCCGCTGGTAGTGGACTACCGGCTCTAGTTCCGAAGGCTTCGACGAATGACCTCCACTTCCACCGTGACCGACGCCGCTGCGCAGCCCGAAGCAGCGGACGGCACCCAGCCGGCTGCCGGGATCCGGCACCGCATCCTGTCCGGCATGCAGCCCTCCGCTGATTCCCTGCACCTTGGCAACTATCTCGGCGCCCTCGTGAACTGGGTGCGGATGCAGGATGAATACGACGCCATCTTCTTCATCCCGGACCTGCACGCGATCACCGTCCCGCAGGACCCCGCGGAACTGGCGCACCGGACGCGGGTCACAGCCGCGCAGTACATCGCCGGCGGCGTGGACGTGGACAAGTGCACCCTGTTCGTCCAGTCCCAGGTGCCCGAACACGCCCAGCTGGCCTGGGTCCTGAACTGCATCACGGGCTTCGGCGAAGCGTCCCGCATGACCCAGTTCAAGGACAAGGCGCTCCGGCAGGGTTCGGACCATGCCAGCGTCGGCCTGTTCACCTACCCGATCCTGCAGGCCGCGGACATTTTGCTCTACCAGCCGCACGGCGTACCGGTGGGCGAGGACCAGCGCCAGCACGTGGAGCTCAGCCGCGACCTCGCCACCCGGTTCAACACCCGGTTCGGCAAGACGTTCACCGTTCCGGAGCCCTTCATCCAGAAGGAATCGGCGAAGATCTACGACCTGCAGCTTCCCACCGCCAAGATGTCCAAATCTGCGGAGTCGCCCAACGGCCTAATCAACCTGCTCGATGACCCCAAGGTCACCGCCAAGCGGATCAAGTCCGCCGTGACCGACGCGGAGACCGAGATCCGGTTCGACCGGGAAACGAAGCCCGGCGTGTCCAACCTGCTGACCATCTACTCGGCTATCACCGGGCAGACCGTTGACCAGCTGGTGGCCGCCTATGACGGCAAGATGTACGGCCACCTCAAGGTGGACCTTGCCGAGGTGGTGACCGAGCGGCTGACCCCGATCCGCGAGCGTGCCAACGAACTGCTTGCCGACCCCGCGGAGCTGGACCGGCTGCTGGCCCACGGGGCGGACAAGGCCCGCGCAATCGCCTCTGCCACCCTCGCGGACGTCTATGCCAAGACCGGATTCCTGCCATATGCCGGAGCCCGCTAGCGAGATGCCGGCCCCCACGCCCGCCAACAGCGGAGTCAGCAACGGAATGAGCCTTGGGGTCATTCTGGGCTTCCCGCCTGAAATCGCCGAGGAACTGCAGCGGTGGCGGGCATCCTTCGGGGACCCCATGGCCACCGTCATCCCGGCGCACATCACCCTGGTCACCACCACCCCCACGCACGACTGGGAAGCGGCCCGGGACCACGTGCGGGCGGTGGCCCGGACGCAGGCGCCGTTCATGGTGACCATCGCGGGAACAGGGTCCTTCCGGCCCGTCTCGCCGGTGGTTTTCATCAGGGTCGACGAGGGCTTCCAGGAGTGTGTCGACCTCCACGAAAAGCTCCAGACCGGACCGCTCGAACGTGAGCTGCCCTTTGCCTACCATCCCCATGTGACCATTGCCCACGACGTCGCACCGGAGAGTCTCGATGAGGCCGAAACGGTGCTGAAAGACTACAGGGCGACCTTCCCGGTGGTTAGCATGGGACTCTACGAGCACGACACCGACGGTATTTGGCAGCTACGGGAAGAGCTTGACTTTGGTACCGAACCAGACGACGAACGGGACTCCCTCCGAGCAACAAACGCTGACGGAGCCACCGCTCCCCACTGAACGGGCACAGCTCAAGCTGGAGGTCATCCGCAAGCGGGTGGAGTGGGGCAAGGCCCGGAGGTCCGGCCAGGGGACCTTCCCCCGGCTCATGGCCCTGGTCCAGTTTCTGCAGGCCCGGCTTAACACCTTCCGTCCCGTCCGGGTGCTGCAGCACTACACCAGGCAGCACGGACCGCTGATGAGTGCGGGCATCGGCTTCAACATGTTCTTCTCCATCACGGGCCTGCTGACCACCGGGTTCTCCATTGCGGGGCTGGCCCTGCGCGGCCAGCCCGCGCTCCTGGACCGGATCATTGCCAGCGTGGCCGAGAGCGCGCCGGGCCTGCTGAAGGTGGACGGCGGGGAGGGCCTGGTGGACCCGAAGGACCTCCTGAACCCCGACGGGCTCGGTTGGACGGCAGTCATTGCCGCCGCCGTTACCGTCATTACCTCCCTGGGCTGGATCGCCGGGGTGCGGGAAGGCCTCCGCGGAGTGATGATGCTGGGCCCGCTCAAGCTCAATCCCGTGGTCCTCAAACTGCACGACGCCGGAACGCTGCTGCTGCTCGGCGTGGCCCTGGTCATCAGCTCGGGCGCGTCCCTTGTGTTCGGCACCGCGGCCGGCTGGGTGATCGAGCAGCTCCGGCTGGACCCGGCCGTGGCGGGGCCGCCGGCGGCACTGATCAAGATCGCCGTGCCGCTGCTCCTGAGCTGGATTACGGCGCTCATCATGTTCCGCCTGGCCGGCAGTCTGAAGCTGTCACGTCAGGCGCTGCTGGAAGGGACCATCCTCGCCGGGGTGGGCACCACGGTCCTGCAGGTATTCAGCACCGAACTGCTGGCCGGGGCGGGACGCAACCCCATCCTGGCGCCGTTCGCCATCATCATCGGCCTGCTGATCTGGTTCAACCTGGTGAGCCGGGTCTATCTTGTTGCCGCGTCCTGGTCGGCCATCCGCGAGGAGGACCTGAAGGCGGCCCCGGCGGCAAAAACCACCGGCTGGGGGCCACGGCAGGTGCAGCCCGGTAAGACGCCGGTGGAACGGTACCACCCGGCCGAGCATCCGCGCCCGGTGGGGGTCAGTGTCCGGCGTCGAGGTACTGGTCGGCCCACGCCGCGATGATCTTCGCGGCCCGCGCGGCTTGCCCCTTGCCGGTCAGCAGGTGGTCGCTGCCCTCCAGCGAGACGAAGTTCCGCGGGTGGCGGGCGGTCTGGAAGATCGTGCTGGCGTTCTCGATGCCCACGGTGTTGTCCGTGGGGGAGTGCAGGACCATCAGGGGCTTGTGCAGGCGCCGGATGCAGTCCGTGAGGTCGGCGTTTTCGAGGTCCTCCACGAAGTGCCGGCGGATTTCCACGCGCTTGCCGCCCAGGTCCACCTCGGCGCTGCCTTCGCTGAGGATCTTGTCCAGCGCCGCATCGAAGACGTGGGCCACATGTTTGGGGGAGAAGGGCGCCCCGACGGTGGCGACGGCATCGAGCTCCGGGATTTCCGACGCTGCCGCGAGCACGGCGGCGCCGCCGAAGGAATGCCCCACCAGCAGGGAGATGGCCCGGCCCTCGGCCCGCATGTACTCCGCCGCCCGGACAGTGTCCGCCACCTTGTGGCTGAAGGAGCCTGCGGACCACTGCCCTGCCGAACCGCCGAGGCCCACGTTGTCGAAGCGGAGCATGCCGATCCCGTTGTCCGCCAGGGCCTTGCACATCCGGGACGCCGCGGGGCTGTCCTTGCCCAGCGTGAAGCCGTGCGAAAAGACGCCCCAGCCCTTCACCGGGCCGTCCGGAACATCGAGGATGCCGGACAGCAGTTCACCGGTGGTGCCTTCGAACGAGACTTTTTCGGAGCGGTGCATCTTTTACCTACCTGCTGGTTGAGCTTGCCGTAACCCGGATCTCGACAAGCTCGATAATCGGGTCTGATACGACGACGGCGCCGCTCACCGTACGTTTCCCGTACGTGGTGAGCGACGCCGTCGTCCGTTTGTCGCTAAATAAGCGGGCTCAGATCTTACGGGCCAGGATGGCCTGCTTGACCTCGGCGATGGCCTGCGTGACCTGGATGCCGCGGGGGCATGCCTCGGAGCAGTTGAAGGTGGTGCGGCAGCGCCACACGCCTTCCTTGTCGTTGAGGATCTCCAGGCGCATGTCGCCGGCGTCGTCACGGGAGTCGAAGATGAACCGGTGGGCGTTCACGATCGCTGCCGGGCCGAAGTACTGGCCATCGGTCCAGAACACCGGGCAGGAGGACGTGCACGCGGCGCACAGGATGCACTTGGTGGTGTCGTCGAAGCGTTCACGGTCCTCGGCGGACTGCAGGCGTTCCTTCGTGGGCTCGTGGCCCTTGTTGATCAGGAACGGCATGACCTCTCGGAAGGACTGGAAGAACGGCTCCATGTCCACGATCAGGTCCTTCTCCACCGGCAGGCCCTTGATGGGCTCAACGGTGATGGGCTTGGACGTGTCCAGATCCTTCAGCAGGGTCTTGCAGGCGAGACGGTTGCGGCCGTTGATGCGCATGGCATCGGAACCGCAGACGCCGTGGGCGCAGGAGCGGCGGAAGGAGACGCTGCCGTCCACTTCCCACTTGATCTTGTGCAGGGCGTCCAGCACGCGGTCCGTGCCGTACATGGTCAGCTTGAAGTCGTCCCAGCGGGCTTCGGCGGAAACCTCGGGGTCGTAGCGGCGGACGCGCAGGGTGATGTCGAACGTCGGGATTTCCCCGCCGCCGCCCACACCGGCGGGAAGTTCGATCTTGGAGGCTGGCTCAGCAAGTTCAGCGGACATATTAGTACTTCCTCACCATCGGCTCGTAGCGCGTAAAGACAACCGGCTTGGTGGCAAGCCGCACACCGGCGATTGCCTCCTCCGCGGAACCGTCGGCCGGTGCGTGGTCTTCTTTGTACGCCATGGAGTGCTTCATGAATTTTTCGTCGTCGCGGTCCGGGAAGTCCTCGCGGAAGTGCCCGCCGCGGGATTCCTCACGGTGCAGGGCAGCAACCGTCATGACCCGTGCCAGTTCCAGCAGGAAGCCGAGCTCAACGGCCTCCAGCAGGTCCAGGTTGAAGCGCTTGCCCTTGTCCTGGACGTTGATGCGCTTGTAGCGCTCCTCGAAGGACTCGATGTCCTTCAGGACCTGGTTGAGCGTGTCTGCCGTGCGGAACACCTGCATGTTGGCGTCCATGGTGTCCTGCAGTTCCTTGCGGATCTGCGCCACCTTTTCGTCCCCGGTGCCGTTGCGGGCAATGTCCAGCAGTTCGGTGGTGTATGCCACCGGGTTCTCCGGCAGCTCCACGAAGTCAGCGGTCTTGGCGTACTCCGCGGCTGCGATGCCGGCGCGCTTGCCGAACACGTTGATGTCCAGCAGGGAGTTGGTGCCCAGACGGTTGGAGCCGTGCACGGACACGCAGGCCACCTCGCCGGCAGCGTAGAGGCCCGGAACCACGGTGTCGTTGTCCTGCAGGACCTCGGTGCTGATGTTCGTGGGGATGCCGCCCATGGCGTAGTGCGCCGTCGGGAAGACGGGGACGGGCTCCGTGTAGGGCTCCACACCGAGGTAGGTGCGGGCGAACTCGGTGATGTCCGGCAGCTTGGCGTCGATATGGGCCGGCTCAAGATGCGTCAGGTCAAGGAGCACGTAGTCCTTGTTCGGGCCGCAGCCGCGTCCTTCACGCACCTCGTTGGCCATGGAGCGGGCAACGATGTCACGCGGGGCGAGGTCCTTGATGGTGGGGGCGTAGCGCTCCATGAAGCGTTCACCCTCGGAGTTGCGCAGGATGGCGCCTTCACCGCGGGCGGCTTCGGACAGGAGGATGCCCAGACCGGCGAGGCCGGTCGGGTGGAACTGGAAGAACTCCATGTCCTCGAGGGGGATGCCGCGGCGGAACGCGATGCCCATGCCGTCACCGGTCAGGGTGTGGGCGTTGGAGGTGGTCTTGAAGACCTTGCCGGCGCCGCCGGAGGCGAACACCACGGACTTGGCCTGGAACACGTGCAGCTCGCCGGAGGCGAGGTCGTAGGACACGACGCCGGCAACGCGCTTCTGCTTGAACGGCGTGCCGTCCTCGCGTACGGCGTCTTCCTCGACGGTCAGGAGGTCCAGGACGTAGTACTCGTTGTAGAACTCAACGTTGTGCTTAACGCAGTTTTGGTACAGGGTCTGGAGGATCATGTGGCCCGTGCGGTCGGCCGCGTAGCACGCGCGGCGCACCGGAGCTTTGCCGTGGTCACGGGTGTGGCCGCCGAAGCGGCGCTGGTCGATGCGACCCTCGGGCGTGCGGTTGAACGGCAGGCCCATCTTCTCGAGGTCCAGTACCGCGTCGATGGCCTCTTTGGCCATGACCTCGGCGGCGTCCTGGTCTACCAGGTAGTCGCCGCCCTTAATGGTGTCGAAGGTGTGCCATTCCCAGTTGTCTTCCTCGACATTGGCCAGGGCTGCGCACATGCCGCCCTGCGCCGCACCCGTGTGGGAGCGGGTGGGGTACAGCTTGGTCAGTACTGCTGTTCGCGCACGCTGACCAGATTCGATCGCGGCGCGCATCCCGGCGCCACCGGCACCGACGATGACGACGTCGTACTTATGGACCTGCATACCAGACGCTCTTTCTCTCAAAATTCGCAATAAAACAGCGGGCGGTCTGAGCCGTCTCCGCACAAAATCGCGGCCCGCCAATGGATGGCGGGCCGCCACGGGATGCTACGCGGGGCAGAAGCCGCCGGGCAGCTGGACGCCGTCCACTACCGGGCACGGGTTGAACGTGAAGATCACCAGGGTGCCGAGGATGATGATGACGGCGGAGGCTGCATAGAGGACCATCTTGAGCCAGAAGCGGGTGGAGTCCTTCTCGGCGTAGTCGTTGATGATGGTTCGCACGCCGTTGGTGCCGTGCAGCATGGCGAGCCACAGCATGGCGAGGTCCCAGAACTGCCAGAACGGATCTGCCCACTTGCCGGCAACGAAGCCGAAGTCGATGGCGTGGATGCCCTCGCCCACCAGGAGGTTCACGATGAGGTGGCCGAAGATCAACACAACCAGGACCACGCCGGACAGACGCATGAACAGCCAGGCGAGCATTTCGAAGTTGCCGCGCGAGCTTCCGCTGCGGCGGTACTTCGGGTCGATCTTGCCGGATTCGGGCTTGCCGCCGATCTGTCCGCTGCGCGGGGACTGGATCTCAGTTGCAGACATGGCTTAGTGACCTCCGAGCGCGAGGGACAGGTGGCGGATGGCGAAGGCGACCATGGTGACGACCCACAGGCCCAGCACCACCCAGAGCATCTGACGCTGGTACTTGGCGCCCTTCTTCCAGAAGTCGACGGCGATGATCCGCAGGCCGTTAAAGGCGTGGAACACGATCGCTGCAACGAGGCCCGTTTCACCCAGGGCCATCAGCGGGTTCTTGTAGGCACCGATTACAGCGGTGTAGGCCTCAGGCGACACCCTCACCAGCGAGGTGTCCAGCACATGGACCAACAAGAAGAAAAAGATCACTACACCAGTAATGCGGTGTCCAACCCAAGACCACATGCCTTCACGGCCGCGGTACAAGGTGCCAGCTGGTTTCGTCGGCACTGAATAAACCTCCCTGCGACACAGCGGCGCTGGCGTGGGATCCACGCGGGGGGAACGCCTACTGCGAGAGCACTCGTAGCTCAGGCCTAAATCTAGGCTTCGCTCACAGCTTATTCAATTCAGGTGGTCCTTGCCCGCCACGTACTGTACGGATTTTCGGGTTTTTTGAGACCAACACCACATCTGTTGCCGCTGTATCCGCATGCCGGCCGCCGGTGAAAGGCCGCCTTGAGGTGCGTCGGCTAAAGTAGGGCCTGATGAGTAACGACAAAGTGACAAGCCAGGATTCACCTCTCAGCCGTTTTATCGCTGTGATTCCTGCAGGCGGTGTGGGGACCCGCCTCTGGCCTCTGTCACGTGCAGCAGCTCCCAAATTCCTTCACGACCTCACCGGGTCGGGCAGCACGCTTCTGCGTGCCACCTACGACCGCCTCGAACCGCTGGCCGGCAACCGTGTCCTTGTTGTCACGGGCGTGGCGCACCGCACGGCCGTGTGCAGCCAGCTGCCCGAGGTGCAGGACGGCGACCTCGTGCTCGAAAGCGAACCGAAGGACTCCGGTGCCGCGATCGGCCTGGCCGCAGCCATCCTGCACCAGCGCGATCCGGACGTCATTATGGGCTCCTTCGCCGCGGACCACGTCATCAGCCCCGACGGTCTCTTCCAGGATGCGGTGCGGGAAGCCATCCACACCGCGGCGGCCGGCAAGATCGTGACCATTGGCATCAAGCCGACGCACCCGTCCACGGGCTTTGGCTACATCCGGTCCGGAAACTCGCTGCACATACCCGGCGCGCCCAGCGCCCAGGCCGTAGTGGAGTTCGTGGAGAAGCCGGACGAGGACGTTGCCCAGCAGTACGTGGACAGCGGCGAGTACGTCTGGAATGCCGGCATGTTCGTGGCGCCCGTTTCCCTCATGCTCAAGCACCTGGAAGCGAACCAGCCCGAGCTGTTCAACGGCCTGCAGGAAATTGCCCAGGCGTGGGACACCCCGCAGCGTGACGAAGTCACCGCGCGGATCTGGCCCACGCTGCCCAAGATTGCCATTGACTACGCAGTCGCCGAGCCCGCAGCGGCGGCCGGGGACGTCGCCGTCGTGCCCGGTTCGTTCCGTTGGGACGACGTCGGCGACTTCGCCTCCGTGGGCCGGCTCAACAGCGCCAAAGAAGTGGACGAGGTGACCGTCCTCGGCGAGGGCGCCCGCGTCTTCACCGAAAACGCCAGCGGCGTGGTGGTCTCGGACACCAAACGAGTCATTGCGCTGATCGGCATTAAGGACGTCGTCATCGTGGATACCCCGGATGCGCTGCTGGTTACCACCAAGCAGCACTCGCAGAGGGTGAAGCAGGCGGTGGACGCCCTGAAGGCCAGCGGCGACACCGACGTCCTCTAGCGCGACGTTTGATTGGGCGCCGTCGTCTGCCCAGGCCGGCGCCCTCCAGTGTTACCCATGAACGCCCTCCAGCGTTACCCAGGAATACGTAAACCGGAGACGGCGGACACGTAACGCGGAGAAGGCGATGACGCTAATTATTGCGGCCTCGCTACAGTTGAGGTGTGCGCAATTACACTACTGAAACTGAGCCGACGGCACTCGTGGGGCCATGGCTTGAGCCCCTGCTGCCGGAACTGATCGATTTTCGCCGCGACCTGCATGCGCACCCGGAACTGTCCTTCAGGGAATTCCGGACCACCGACAAGCTGGCGGAGCGGCTCGAGGCTGCCGGCCTTGAGCCCCGGCGGCTGGAGGGCACCGGCCTGACCGTGGACATCGGCGAAGGCCCGATCGCCACGGCGCTGCGCGGTGACATCGACGCCCTGCCGATCATCGAGGAAACGGGGCTGCCGTTCGCTTCGAAGAACCACGGCGTCACGCACGCCTGCGGCCACGACGTGCACACCACCACCATGCTGGGCATTGCGCTCGTGCTGCACCGCATGCACCAGGAGTCCCCGCTGGGCGGGTCCGTGCGCATCATCTTCCAGCCTGCCGAGGAAACCATGCCCGGCGGTGCGCACTCCTGCATCGAGCAGGGCGTCCTGGAAGGTGTGCCCCGCATCCTCGCGCTGCACTGTGACCCCCGCATCGATGTGGGCAAGATCGGCACGCGCATTGGCGCCATCACCTCGGCGTCGGACACTATCCGGATCGAACTGTCCGGCCGCGGCGGGCACACCTCGCGCCCGCACCTGACCGAGGACCTCGTGTTCGCGCTGGCACAGATTGCCGTGAACGTGCCAGCCGTCCTCTCCCGCCGGGTGGATGTCCGCAGCGGCGTCTCGGTGGTGTGGGGGCACATCTCCGCAGGATCGGCGCCCAACGCGATCCCCGGCACGGGGTACATGGCCGGAACCATGCGTTGCCTGGACCGCGATGCCTGGCACAGCGCCGGTGAACTGCTGGACGAAGTGGTGCACCAGGTGGCTGCGCCCTACGGCGTCGACGTGCGGCTGGAGCACACCCGGGGCGTTCCTCCGGTGGTCAACTCCGAGCACGAGACGGCGCTGATTGAGGCGGCAGCGCGCGCTGAGATCGGCGAGGGTGCCGTGATGCTGACGCCGCAGTCCATGGGCGGGGAAGATTTCGCCTGGTTCCTGGCAGAGCTGCCCGGGGCCATGATGCGCCTCGGCACCAAGACCCCCGGCGGCGAGGAGTACGACCTTCACCGCGGCGACTACATCCTGGACGAGCGCGCCCTTGGCTTCGGCATCCAGGTCCTCACTGCCGCAGCACTGCGCACCATCCGCGACCTCGAGGCCTAGCCGCCCGGCGCGAACGGACACTTGAGCCCCCTGCACGCAGCGCGAACTGGCAGCTAATACCCTCAAATCTGAAATTTGCGGCAGCTGCCAGTTCGCGCTGTTCTTCGCTTGTGCACAATTGAATTGCAGCTACTGTTATGGCTATGCCCGATGCTCCCCGCCTTGACCGCCAGGTGTGCTTTGCCCTCTACTCCGCGTCGCGGGCTGCCACAGCCGTTTACCGCCCGCTCCTGGAGGAGCTCGGCCTGACGTACCCGCAGTACCTCGTCATGCTCGTGCTGTGGGAGAACGAGCCCCGCGGCGTGCGGGAACTGGGGGAGGAGCTGGGTCTCGACTCCGGAACCCTCTCGCCCCTCCTCAAGCGCCTCGAGGCGTTGGGCCTCGTGGAGCGGCGGCGCTCGGCGGAGGACGAGCGCCGCGTCGCCGTGCACCTGAGCGAGGCGGGCAGGGCCCTGAGCAGCAAGGCCACCGGCGTTCCCCAGCGCCTCGCCGCCGCAGCGGGCCTGGGCCCCGCCGAACTTGACCAGCTGCGAGAAACCCTCGGCAAGCTCACAGCAGCCCTGCACGCTTCGCTCTAGCCGCGTTTCGCTCCAGCCGCGTTTCCTCTAGCCGCGCTTCGCTCAACCGGCGTTTCGCGCACACGCAGCCCACAAACCACCAGACCTCTCTATCCGAAGGAAACACCTTGAAGACTCTCTACACGGCCGAGGCCCTCGCATCCGGCGAAGGCCGCAACGGCTCCGCACGGACCCAGGACGGTAAACTCGACGTCAACCTCGCCAGCCCGGTGGAGCTGGGCGGCAGCGGCCAGGGGACCAACCCGGAGCAGCTGTTCGCGGCAGGCTATGCGGCCTGCTTCCACTCCGCCCTCCGCGTGGTGGGACGGCAGGCCAGGGCAGACCTCACTGACTCCGCTGTCGCAGCCAAGATCCACTTTGGCGCCTTCGAGGACCGCGAGGGCTACGGCCTGGCCGCCGAGCTGGAAGTCGCCCTCCCGGCGCTGGACCGCGACACCGCCGAGGCGCTCATGGCCAAGGCGCACAGCATCTGCCCGTACTCCAACGTGACGCGCGGCAACATGGACGTCGCACTCACGCTCGTGGAGTTCGCAGCGTGAGCGCCGGCGCAGCAACGGCAGTGCCGGTGACCACCCGCGAGATCCAGCTGGCCTCGCGCCCGTCGGGACGGCCCGTCCCGGAAAACTTCAGGCTCGCCGAGACACCAGTCCCCGCCCTCAGTGAGGGCCAGGTCCTGGTCCGGAACCTGTTCATCTCGGTGGACCCTTACATGCGCGGCCGCATGAACGACGCCAAATCCTACTCAGCGCCGTTCGCGCTGGACGAAGCGCTCGACGGCGGTGCGGTGGGCGAGGTGATCGCGTCCCGGTCCGCTGTGCGCAAGGTGGGGGACGTCTCGTACATCAGCTCGGCTGGCGGGAGCACGCGGCGGTGGACGCGGAGCGGACCACCACCGTGGACACGAACCTGGCACCGGCCTCTGCCTTCCTGGGTGCGCTGGGCATGACCGGACTCACCGCGTACGCCGGCCTGCTGAAGGTCGCGGAGTTCAAGCCCGGGGATGCCGTTTTCGTCTCGGGTGCCGCCGGCGCCGTTGGCTCGCTTGTGGGGCAGATCGCCAAGGCAATGGGCGCCTCAAAGGTGATCGGCAGCGCGGGCACACCCGAGAAGGTTGCGCGCCTGCTGGACCTGGGCTTCGACGCCGCCTTCAACTACCGCGATGCCCCGGTCCTGGACCAGCTGAAGGCCGCCGCCGGCAGCAACGGCATAGACGTGTACTTCGACAACGTCGGCGGTGAGCACCTCGAAGCGGCGCTGTCCGTCCTGAACGTGGGCGGCCGCGTGGCCATGTGCGGTGCCATCGCGCAGTACAACTCGACGGAACCGCCGGCAGCGCCGCGCAACCTGGCGGTGGCGATCGGAAAGCAGCTCACGCTGCGCGGGTTCCTGGTGGGCGGCCAGCGGCAGCATGCCGCCGAGTTCGCCGGGCGGATGGCCGGCTGGCTCGCCGACGGGACCGTCCGGTACGACGAGACGGTGGTCGACGGCCTGGAGAACGCTCCGCAGGCCTTCATGGACATGCTCGACGGCGGGAACACCGGAAAGATGCTCGTCCGCCTCTAGCGGCACAACAGTCTCCACCACCGAGCGCGAACGGACACTTAAGCCCCCTGCCCGGGGGCCTCAAGTGCCCGTTCGCGCTCGGCGTGTTACCCGGACATGCCACAGGACACTAAAGTGGGCTCAGAAGTGCGCTTCGGCGCACCCGGGTGCCGGCCAGCGGCATCCCGTACGCCAAGGGGTGACGGCCGTGCAGAACGACGCCAACGAAGCGGGCGCCGTCATCGACTGGACGGCCCTGGAAGCCGCCGCGCGCGACGCCATGAAGGCCGCCTACGCGCCCTACTCGAACTTTCCGGTGGGGGCCGCGGCGTTGACCGAGGACGGCCGGACCGTGAGCGGCTGCAACGTGGAGAATGCCAGCTACGGCCTGACCCTGTGCGCCGAGTGCGTCCTGGTGGGAAACCTGCAGATGACCGGCGGCGGCCTGCTGCGGGCCTTCTACTGTGTCGACGGCGGCGGCAACGTGCTCATGCCCTGCGGACGCTGCCGGCAGCTGCTCTACGAGTTCCGGGCACCCGGCATGGAGCTGATGACCACGCACGGGATCAAGACCATGGACCAGGTGCTGCCCGACGCATTTGGCCCCGAACACCTGGAGGGAACCCGGTGACCCAAAAGAACGAGGCGTTCGACGCCGTCGAAATCATCCGGACCAAGCGCGACAAGGGCGCGCTCAGCCCCGAGCAGATCGACTGGACCATCGATGCGTATACGCGCGGCGTCATCGCGGAGGAGCAGATGGCCGCCTTGAACATGGCCATCCTGCTCAACGGCATGGACCGGGCCGAGATCTCGCAGTGGACCGCGGCGATGATCGCCTCGGGGGAGCGGATGGACTTCTCCGGCCTCCGGCGGCCCGACGGCGGCGTGAAGGTCACCACCGACAAGCACTCCACCGGCGGCGTGGGGGACAAGATCACCCTGCCGCTGGCCCCCCTCGTCGCGGTATTCGGCGTGGCCGTGCCGCAGCTGTCCGGGCGCGGTCTGGGCTACACCGGCGGCACGCTGGACAAACTCGAGTCCATTCCAGGCTTGCGCGCCTCCCTGAGCAACGCTGAAATGCTGGCCCAGCTCCAGGATGTGGGCGCGGTGATCTGCGCCGCCGGCCCCGGGCTCGCTCCGGCGGACAGGAAACTCTACGCGCTCCGCGACGTCACGGGCACTGTCGAGTCCATCCCGCTGCTTGCCTCGTCGATCATGAGCAAGAAGATCGCCGAGGGCACGGGCTCGCTGGTGCTGGACGTCAAGGTGGGCAGCGGGGCGTTCATGAAGGACGAGGCCGGCGCTCGCGAACTGGCTGAGACCATGGTGGCCCTCGGCAAGGACGCCGGGGTGGAAACCGTGGCCCTGCTGACCAACATGGGCACCCCTCTGGGACTTACCGCGGGCAACGCCATCGAGGTGGAGGAATCTGTTGAGGTCCTTGCGGGCGGCGGGCCGCCCGACGTCGTCGAGCTGACGGTGAGGCTCGCGGAGGAGATGCTGTGCTGTGCCGGTGTTTCCGACGCCGATCCCGCCGCCGCGCTCAAGGACGGCAGGGCGATGGACGTCTGGAACCGGATGATCGCGGCGCAGGGCGGCGACCCGCGGGCAAAGCTGCGGGCGGCCAGGGAAGCGGAAACCATCTACGCGCCGGCCGACGGTGTCCTCGTGGCGCTCGACGCGTTCGCCGTGGGTGTGGCGGCCTGGCGGCTCGGCGCCGGGCGGGCGCGGAAAGAGGACGCGGTGCAGGCCGCTGCCGGCGTCCGGCTGCACGCTAAGCCCGGCGCAAGCGTGCGTGCCGGCGAACCGCTCATGACCCTGCTGACGGACACGCCGGAGAAGTTTGCCCGGGCCAAGGAGGCGCTCGAGCACGCCGTCACCATCGCGCCGGAAGGCTCCAGGCCTGCCCAGCAGCTCATCATCGACCGCATCGCCTGACCGTGCAGGCCATCAATGACTTCATCCTGGCTGCCGCCGGCCAGCCGTGGGTCCTGTTCATCGTCCTCGCCTGCTGCATCATCGACGGGTTCTTCCCGCCCATTCCCAGCGAGTCCGTGGTGGTGGGCCTGGCCGCCGTCGCCGCGACGGCCGACGTTCCCAACCCGTGGCTGCTCGCGGCCGTGGCAGGACTGGGCGCGTTCACCGGCGACAACGCCGCCTACCTCATCGGCCGGGGCGTGGGCATACAGCGCTGGGCGTGGATGCGGGGACCGCGGATGCAGCGCGCGTTCCGGTGGGCCGGACGGGAGCTGCGCAAGCGGCCGGCGTCGCTGATCCTCGTGGCCCGGTTCGTCCCCATCGGCAGGGTGGCAGTCAACCTGACCGCAGGAGCCACGCACTATTCCCACTCCCGCTTCATCGGGCTGACTGTGCTTTCCGCCACCCTCTGGGCCTCGTATTCCGTGGCCATCGGGCTGTTCTTCGGCCAGTGGTTCGAGGAAAACCACCTGCTGGGGGCCGTGATCGCCATTGTTTGTGCCATTGTGCTGGGCATCCTGGTTGACCTCGGCATCAACCGGCTCCGGAACCGCATTCAGGATCCGCTCGAAGAACGTTGACTTTCCAATCAAGGCATAGCGGACTATCCTCCCGCCATGCGACACTAAAGAGCGATTTGCGTCACTTCCCGTCTTGTTATAGTCCCTAGGAGCAACACCCGCGTGGAGTTTATTAATGAGGCCGTGCTCCATGCAGCGGGTCAGTGGTGGATTTATCCCGTATTGCTCGTGTTTTTCTTCGTTGACGGGTTCGCGATGGTGGTCCCCAGCGAGACGCTGATCGTGGCGCTGGCGGCCTTCTCCCGGCACAGCGGCGAACCCAATCTCTGGATCCTCGGCCTGACTGCCCTGACCGGCGCCATTGCCGGTGACAACATGGCTTACATGCTGGGCCGGAAGATCGGCCTGGAGCGCTGGAAGTGGATGCGCCGGCCCAAGGTGCAGAAGATCTTCGGCTGGGCGCGGTACGAACTTGAGAAGCGCGGCGCCGTGCTGATCTTCACGGCGCGCTACATCCCGTGGGGGCGCGTGGCGGTGAACTACGTTGCCGGCACCACCGGATACCCGCACCGCAGGTTCTTCCTGCTGGATGCCTTCGCCTGCTTCACCTGGGTGGGCTATTCGATCGGCATCGGCCTCGTTGCTAGCTCCTTCCCGTGGCTGCACCACAACCCGCTGATGGGCGCCGGTATCGCGGTGGTGTTCGCGATCCTGCTGGGCATCGTCATTGACCACGCCCTGCGCTGGTGGCACAAGCGGCTCGGCCGCAATGATGCCGTCCCAGCGCCGGCAGGGAGCCCCGCGCCGGAAGAGGGCAGCATTCCGGAAGGCGGCCGGGAACAGGCCAGCCGGGTGGCTTAGCGGCGCGGCTGGGCGGCCTTTCCGGGCCGCCCGTCACCGTGCAGCGCGCTCGTTGGCATTGCCGCCGGTCCAACCCTAGAGTTGGTACGTGACTGAGCCAATCGTTGACGCCGCCCCTGCCCTTGACTTCGACCTGAAGAGCCTGCCCAAGGTTTCCCTTCACGACCACCTGGACGGCGGCCTGCGCCCTGCCACCATCATCGAGCTGGCGGAGGCGGTGGGGCACACCCTCCCGTCCACCGACCCGACCGCACTGGGCGAATGGTTCCGCGAATCCGCCGATTCCGGCTCGCTGGTCCGTTACCTGGAAACGTTCGACCACACGGTCGCCGTCATGCAGACCAAGGAAGGGCTGTTCCGCGTCGCCAAGGAGTTCGTGGAGGATCTGGCGGACGACGGCGTGGTGTACGGCGAAGTGCGCTGGGCACCTGAGCAGCACCTCCAGAAGGGACTGACGCTCGACGAGGTCGTCGAGGCAGTGCAGGAGGGCCTCGACGCCGGTGTGGACGCCGTGGCCGAGACCGGCCGCGAGATCCAGGTAGGCCAGCTGATCACGGCCATGCGCCACGCCGACCGCGGCCAGGAGATTGCCGAACTCGCCGTCCGGCACCGGGACAAGGGCGCCGTAGGCTTCGACATTGCCGGCGCCGAAGACGGCTTCCTGCCCTCGCGCTTCCGCGACGCATTCACCTACCTGGCCGAAAACAACTTCCCTGCCACCGTGCACGCCGGTGAAGCCGCCGGACTGGAAAGCATCCAGTCCGCGCTGGTTGACGGCCGGGCCCTGCGCCTGGGCCACGGTGTCCGCATCGCCGAGGACATCATGGTGGAGTTCGACGAGGACGACGCCGACGACGAGGACAGCGACAACATCGGCCTGGTCACGCTGGGGAACCTCTCCAGCTGGATCCGTGACCGCGGCATCGCCCTGGAAATCTGCCCGTCCTCGAACCTGCAGACCGGCGCCATCGCAGGCTTCGGTGAAGGCATCGAAAGCCACCCGCTGGACATGCTCTACCAGCTGGGCTTCAACGTGACCATCAACACCGACAACCGGCTGATGAGCGGCGTGACGCTCACCGACGAGTTCGAGCTGCTGGTGGAAACCTTCGACTACGACCTCGACGACCTGCTGGAGCTCACGCTCAACGCCGCCGAGGCGTCCTTCCTGCCCCTGGAGGAAAAGGAAGCACTCGTGGAGTACATCAACGACGCGTACGGCGACCTTGGCTGAAACCGGCCAGCCTGCCGAACCGGCGCCTGAAGTTGCGGAGCTCCTGCGGGTGATTGCGGCCCTCCGCGAGCACTGCCCCTGGATGGGCGCGCTCACCCACGAGTCGCTCGTGGAGTACCTGCTGGAGGAGGCCTATGAAGTGGCCGAGACCATCGAGACCGGCGCGGACGAGGCAGAACTGAAGGGCGAGCTGGGCGACGTGCTGCTCCAGGTGGTGCTGCACGCCCGGCTCGCCGAGGAACGCGGCGTGTTCGACTTCGGCGACGTCGCGCGCGGCCTCACCGGGAAGATGATCCGCCGCAACCCGCACGTGTTCCGTCCGGACGGTTCACTCCAGGACTCCTTTCCCGCCACGGTGGAGGAGATAGTGCTGAAGTGGGATGCCGTCAAAAAGTCCGAAAGCCCGGAGCGCAGCACGCCCTTCGAAGGCATCCCGGTGGCACTGCCGGCGTTGGCCCAGGCCCAGAAAACCCTTGACCGGGCCGAGCGGGCCGGGCTGCCGATGGTTGAGCCCGCCGAAACTGCGGCGGGGCAACAAGGCCGGGCGGTTGAGCTCGCCGAAACATGCGAGACCGAAGCCGAACTCGGCGAGCTGCTGCTCGCCGTCGTCCGTTCTGCCCGGAACAGGGGGTTCGACGCCGAACGCGCCCTCCGCGGGGCCGTCCGGCGGTACCAGAACCGCCATCCGGAAACTTCCGCGCCGGGATCATGACGTCCGGGTTCCGGATAGGTTTCCGTAACGTGCACCACTCTCGACTACGCTAGGTCCTGACGAGGACGTCGAGATTTTTTTCTAGAGTTCCCCAGTAAATTGCCCATAAGGAGCAAATCCATGGCGCTTATCGATGCCATCCACGCCCGCGAGATTCTCGATTCGCGTGGCAACCCCACCGTCGAAGTTGAAGTTCTCCTGTCCGACGGCCAGATCGGCCGCGCTGCCGTTCCGTCCGGTGCGTCCACCGGCGAGCACGAAGCAGTTGAACTGCGCGACGGCGACAAGGGCCGCTACCTCGGCAAGGGTGTCCAGAAGGCCGTTGACGCCGTCATCGACCAGATCGCCCCGGCCCTGACCGGCTTTGACGCCACCGACCAGCGCAGCATCGACCAGGCCATGATCGACCTGGACGGCACCGCCAACAAGGGCAAGCTGGGCGCCAACGCCATCCTCGGCGTCTCCCTGGCCGTCGCCAACGCCGCAGCAGCCTCTGCTGACCTGCCGCTGTACAAGTACCTGGGCGGCCCGAACGCCCACGTCCTGCCCGTTCCGCTGATGAACATCCTCAACGGCGGCTCCCACGCGGATTCCGACGTCGACATCCAGGAATTCATGATCGCCCCGATCGGCGCTGAGACCTTCTCCGAAGGCCTGCGCTGGGGCGTTGAGGTTTACCACAACCTCAAGTCCGTGCTGCAGCAGAAGGGCCTCTCCACCGGCCTCGGCGACGAGGGCGGCTTCGCCCCGAACCTGCCGTCCAACCGCGCTGCCCTGGACCTGATCCAGGAAGCCATCCAGAACGCCGGCTACACCCCGGGCACCGACATCGCCCTGGCCCTGGACGTCGCCTCCTCCGAGTTCTTCAAGGACGGTGCCTACCAGTTCGAGGGCAAGGCCCTGAGCGCCGCCGAGATGAGCGCCTACTACGCCGAACTCGTTGCCGACTACCCGCTGGTGTCCATCGAGGACCCGCTGGACGAGAACGACTGGGAAGGCTGGAAGATCCTCACTGACACCATCGGTGACAAGGTCCAGCTGGTGGGCGACGACCTGTTCGTCACCAACCCCGAGCGCCTGCAGCAGGGCATCGACGCCGCCACGGCCAACTCCCTGCTGGTCAAGGTCAACCAGATCGGCTCCCTGACCGAAACCCTGGACGCCGTTTCCCTGGCCCAGCGCTCCGGCTACACCACCATCACCTCGCACCGCTCCGGCGAGACCGAAGACACCACGATCGCCGACATCTCCGTTGCCACCAACGCCGGACAGATCAAGACCGGTGCCCCGGCCCGTTCCGAGCGCGTTGCCAAGTACAACCAGCTGCTGCGCATCGAAGAGGAACTCGACGACGCCGCACGCTACGCCGGCCGCAGCGCGTTCCCGCGTTTCAAGGCCTAGTAGCCCAAGAAACAGCCGACCGGTGGCTATGGTGGAAAGACCATAGCCACCGGTTTTGTTTTAGGCGCCCACACGTTACAGGAGTGTCATGGCTACCCGCCGCCCCAAAGTTCCCAGGGTGACCCCACCAGCACAGCAGTCCTCCGCCGGATCGGCCGGGGGAGACGTCATCCAGGCGGACTTCGGCGGCCCGCGTCCGGGCGCGGCCAGCCATGACGCCGGGACGGGACACGGGGGCGCGGGCGCGAAAGCATCGGGCAGCGGCCACGACGCCAGTGCCAGGACCGGCGCCGGTGCCAAGGCTGGTGCCGGTCCCAAGACTGGCGCTGGTCCCAAAGCGGGTCCCGGTACCAAAGCCCCGGCCGGTGCCAAGACCAGCCCGGGTGCCAAGGGGGGAACCGGCAAGCCTGGCAGCCCCGGGAACAGCCGCGGGAAGTCCGGCTCATCAGCCGTTGCGGCCGAGGAGGAGAACCTCGACCCCGTTCCTGCCAAGGCGTTTTCCGGGCGCATGCTGGCGCTGGCCGTGGTGATGGTCGCCATCACCATCATGCTGGCCCCCACCGTGAAGATCTTCATCGACAAGCGGGCGGAAATCGCGGCCCTGGAGTCGGACATCGCGGACAGCAAGGCGGACCAGGACAACCTCAAGCGGCAGGTCTCGCGCTGGCAGGATCCCAACTACGTCAAGCAGCAGGCCCGGGACCGCATTAACATGGTTATGCCGGGAGAGACCGGCTACTGGGTGTTCGGCAGTGACCTGCCGGCCGGCGCATCAGGCAGCCAGCCCAGTGCAGCAGAAACACAAGACCCCGCCGACGTGCCCTGGGTGGATTCCCTCTGGGAGTCCATCAGGCGCTCGGCAACAGACTAGGAGCGGCGCCCGCCGCGGGACTGTCCACCGGAATTTTCGGGGCAGCCAGATCCGGGCAGGAAGGACGGCCACGCCAGTGGACGACAACACGGCAACCGCCCCCGGTGAATCGAGGCAGCCATCGGCGCAGGATCTCGATGTGCTCAGCCGCCAGCTGGGGAGGCCGGTGCGTGACGTTGTGGAAATCCCGGCTCGCTGCGTCTGCGGAAACCCGCTCGTGGCGGCAACCTCCCCGCGCCTCAGCAACGGAACCCCGTTCCCCACCACGTTCTACCTGACGCACCCTGTCATCACGTCGGCTGTCTCCCGGCTTGAAGCCGGCGGCCTCATGAACGAAATGAACGACCGGCTTGCCGCCGACGAGTCCCTCGCTGCCTCCTACCGGGCGGCCCACGAGGCCTACCTCGCTGCCCGCGCCGACATCGGGGCACGCTCGGGGATCGGCGACGTCCCGGAGATCGACGGCGTCTCCGCCGGCGGCATGCCCACCCGCGTCAAGTGCCTGCACGTCCTGGTGGGACACTCGCTGGCCGCCGGTCAGGGCGTGAATCCGCTGGGCGACGAAGCCATCGCCGCCATCAGCGAGTGGTGGACTGCCGACCGCTGCTATTGCCAGGGCGCCTGGGACACTGCCGGTAAAGCGCCGTCCAGGGACCTCAGCCGCCACGGCCCGCAGGGACTGCCGGACATCGTCGGCAGGCCTGCGCCCGTCCGCAAATCCAAGACGGATGCAACCACAACGGACGCAACCACAACCGACCCAACCACGACGGAGGCCGGCGCATGACCCGGGTGGCTGCCATTGATTGCGGGACCAACTCCATCCGCCTGCTCATCGCGGACATCGACCACACCAATGGGGCGACGAAGCTCACCGACATCGTGCGTGAAATGCGCGTGGTGCGGCTTGGCCAGGGCGTGGACGCCACCGGCGAGCTGGCGCCCGAAGCGCTGGAGCGCACCTTCGCGGCCACGGCAGATTACGCCGCGCTCATCCGCGAGTACCAGGCCCAGAAAATCCGTTTCGTGGCCACCTCGGCCAGCCGGGATGCCCGGAACCGCCAGGTCTTCGTCGACGGCATTCAGAACCTTATTGGCGTGGAGCCCGAGGTGATCACCGGCCACGAGGAAGCCGCGCTGTCCTTCGCCGGTGCCAGCAGCGTGCTACCCATTTCGGCGGCGGACAAGGTGCTGGTGGTGGACCTGGGCGGCGGCAGCACCGAGTTCGTGCTCGGTGACGCCAACGGCGTGATCGCCGCGAAGTCCGTGGACATCGGCTGTGTCCGGCTGACCGAACGCCACCTCACGTCCGACCCGCCCACGGCGGAGCAGATCGCCGCCGCGGAGGCTGACGTCGACGCCGCCATCGCCGAAGCGCGACTGGACGTTCCGCTCGAACGGAGCACCGCCGTCGTCGGGGTGGCCGGTTCCATCACCACCATCACGGCGCACGCGCTCAAGCTGCCCGAATACCTGCCGAGCGCCATCCACGGCGCCGAACTGTCCATCTCCGCCGTCCAGGCCGCGGCCACCGACCTGCTGCAGATGCCACGTGCGCGGCGGGCCGAGCTGCCGTACATGCACCCCGGCCGGGTGGACGTCATCGGCGCCGGCGCGCTGGTCTGGCGGCGCATCCTCACCCGCATGGGCGAGCTCAGCGGCGGCCGCATCATTACGGCCACCGCCAGCGAGCACGATATTCTTGATGGAATTGCCCTGAGTGCCGAGGCACCGCGTTAACCAAGCATTGGATCCTGAATGACCAGAGCAACAGCCCGGCCTCGCCGGACGGTCTCGGCCCTTCTGTCCGCGGTGCTTGCCGGTGGCATCGCCGCGTCCGCCGTCGCCACCGCGCCGGCCGCACAGGCGGATTCCTGGCGGGACAAGGAGTACTGGCTCAAGGAAGCCGGCATCACCAAGGCGTGGGAGGTTTCCAAAGGCGCCAACGTGAAGGTCGCTGTGATCGACAGCGGCGTGGACGGGGGCCATCCTGACCTCAAGGGCGTGGTGGCCGGCGGCCATGACGTCTCCGGTGCCGGCGCCCCCGACGGCGAGAAGAGCATCGGTGCCAAGCCCGAGCACGGCACACTGGTGGCCACCATGCTCGCGGGCCGCGGACACCAGCCGGCGAAGAAGGCGACGGCCAAGCCTTCACCGAGCGCCAGCGCGACCGCGTCCAAAGCCATGCCGGACGGCATCATGGGCGTGGCCCCCGAAGCGCAGATCCTCTCCGTATCCACCTGGCTGGGCTCGCCCAACCCCGGCGGCAAGAGCGACCAGGACCAGATCCCGGAGGCGGTCCGCTGGGCCGTGGACAACGGTGCCAAGGTCATCAACATTTCACTGGGCAGCACGTCGCCTGAGTGGCCGCAAAGCTGGGACGCCGCCTTCCTGTACGCCGAGCAGAAGGACGTGGTCATTGTGGCCGCGGCCGGCAACAGGGTGGGCGGCAACGTCCAGGTGGGGGCTCCGGCCACCATTCCGGGCGTGCTGACCGTTGCGGGCGTGGACCGGAGCGGACAGGCAAGCACCGATTCCTCCTCCCAGGGCATCAGCATCGGAGTGGCGGCGCCTGCGGAGAAACTCGCCGGCGGACTGCCCGGCGGCAGCTATGCGGAATGGGCCGGCACGTCCGGTGCGACGCCCATCGTCTCCGGCGTAGCGGCGCTGATCCGCTCCAAGTGGCCCGAGATGAGCGCCAAGCAGGTCATCAACAGGATCGTCACCACAGCGAAGGACGAGGGCACACCGGGCAAGGACCCGCTGTACGGCTTCGGCGTCCTCAACGCGGAGGCGGCGCTCAAGGACGATGTGGCCGAAACGAAGGCCAACCCGCTGGGTTCGATTGCGGACTGGATCCGCGTCCACCGGCGCGGAAACCTTGCCACGCCTGCTCCCGAGCCGACGGCCCCGGCGCCCACGGCCCAGGCCACGCTGCCCAAGGCGACTGTGCCGGTTGCCGTGCCGCCGTCGCAGCTGGACAGTGCCCTGCCGGCTGCTGTGGTCATCGGGTTTGGCGGGCTGTTCATCGCCATTATTGTGGCGGGCGCGGTCCAGCTGCGGCGGGCCTCCCGGGGGTCCGGCGGTGGTCTGGAGGAGCCGGAAACCGGTGCCGTGACGAGGGTGGATTCGGCCGACCGGCAAAGTTAGTGAAGATTTTCACAAAGTACGGTACTCTGGAGTTATGGCAACCACCCCACAGCTCCAGGATCGTCCGCGTGTGCTCGTCGTCGGCGGCGGGTACGTCGGCCTCTACGTAGCCCTCAAACTGCAGAAGAAGATCGCGAACGCAGGCGGCATCGTCACCGTCGTTGATCCGCTGCCCTACATGACCTACCAGCCCTTCCTGCCGGAAGTTGCCGGCGGAAACATCGAGGCGCGCCACGCAGTCGTCTCGCACCGCCAGCACCTCAAGCAGACCGAGCTCATCCAGGGCCGCGTCGTGTCCATCGACCACGCCAACCGCACGGCCGTGGTTGCCCCGGCTGACGGCGGCGACAACTTCGAGGTGCCGTACTTCGACGTCGTACTTTCCGCCGGCGCCATCACCCGCACGTTCCCCATCAAGGGCCTGGCGGACAAGGGCATCGGCCTGAAGACCATCGAGGAAGCCGTTGCGCTGCGCAACAAGGTCCTCGACCGCATCGAGCGCGGCTCCACCATGACCGATCCGGCCGAACGCGCCCGCGCCCTGACGTTCGTGGTGGTGGGTGGCGGCTTCGCCGGCATCGAGTGCATCACCGAAATGGAAGACCTCGCCCGCGCCGCGGTCCGCAACAACCCGCGCGTCAAGCAGGAGGAAGTCCGCTTCGTCCTCGTCGAGGCCATGGGCCGCATCATGCCCGAGGTCACCGCGAAGCAGGCCGAGTGGGTTGTGGAGCACCTCCGCAGCCGCGGCATCGAGGTCCTGCTGAACACGTCGCTGGACAACGCCGAAGGCGCACTCAGGCTCATCAACCTGCCGGACAAGACCCTGGCCCAGGAATTCGAGTCCGACACCCTCGTCTGGACTGCCGGCGTGCAGGCCAACCCGATGGTGCGCTCCACCGACTTCCCGCTGGAGCCCCGCGGCCGTGTCCGCGTCCTGCCGGACCTGCGCATCGCGGGCGACGAAGGCATCATCGACAACGCCTGGGCTGCCGGTGACATCGCAGCGGTTCCCGACCTCACGGGCGGCGGCCTGCCGGACGGCACCTGCGTTCCCAACGCCCAGCACGCGCTCCGCCAGGCCAAGCGCCTCGCCAAGAACCTGTGGGCTTCCCGCTGGGACAAGCCGCTGGTGGACTACAAGCACAAGAACCTCGGTGCTGTGGCCGGCTTCGGCGAGTGGAAGGGCGTTGCCAACATCAACCTGCTCGGCCGCATCGGCCTCAAGGGCCCCCTCGCGTGGCTGGCACACCGCGGCTACCACGGCATGGCCATGCCGACGTTCGAGCGCAAGTTCCGCGTGATCTTCAACTGGATCCTGAGCTTCTTCGCTGGCCGCGACACCACCCAGCTGCTGGACCTGGACAACCCGCGCGGCGCCTTCGTGGCCGCTGCCACCCCGGCGCCCAAGCCCGCCGCTCCGGCTGCACCGGCTCCGGCCGCACCGGCCGAGAAGGCTCCGGAGAAGTCCGCCGCCCCGGCCCAGGGCGGCGCCAAGGATGCTGTCACGGCTGAGGCCAAGTAGGACCCCACCGCCTCCCTCGCTTCGCTCCGCTCAGCTAGGGAACCCGCGGCGGCGGTGGCCCCGCAACTGACGACGGCGGCCGTTCCCTTCCCGGGGAACGGCCGCTTTCGCGTTTCCTGGGTGCGGCCCTCCCTGGTGTGGCCCTCCCGGGCAGGCGAGGGTGCGGTCATAGACTGGCTCCATGACGGGTGAAAAGAACCTCCAGACTCTCCTTGCCTCGATGCGTCCGGTGCTCCGGGAAGGGGAGTACGTGTACGTTCTCTGGCCGCACGGTAAGCCGCTTGCGGGGCACGTCGAGGCCGCCGTCCGGGAGGCAGAGGGTCTCACGGTGGTCCTGCCCCGGGCCGAAGCGGATGCGCTGGACCTGCCTTACGATTTCGTGGCCGCCTGGATCACCCTGGAGGTCCACTCGGCCCTGGAGGCGGTGGGCCTGACCGCGGCCGTCAGCAGGGCCCTGACCCAGGCTAGGATCAGCTGCAACGTTCTTGCCGGCTTCCACCACGACCATCTCCTGGTGCCGGTGGTTGACTCGGCGCGGGCGCTGGAGGTCCTGGCCGAACTCTCGGCCGCCAACGCCCCAGAGCCCGAGCCTGTGCGGGAATTGGTCCTGCGCAACGAACAGCCCGGGGACCGCGAGGCCCTCCTGGCCCTGACCGCCGAAGCCTTCGCTGTTTCCCCGGTCACGGGCCTGCCGGTGGCGGGGGAGCCCGTTGAGGTTAAGGTGCTCCGCGAGCTGTTCGTCGCCGAGGAATACCTGCCGGAGTTCAGCATCGTCGCGGAACTCGACGGCGAAATCGTCGGTTATGTGATCAGCACCCGCGCATGGGTGGAGGATCTTGAACTGCTGGGCCTTGGACCCATCGGCGTGACGCCGCGGCTGCAGCGCCACGGCATCGGCTCGGCGCTGATGCGCGAAACGGTGGTCCGTGCCAACGCGGCGGGGGAGAAGGGCATAGCGCTGCTCGGAAGCACGGAGTACTACCCGCGGTTCGGCTTCGTCCCGGCGTCATCCCTGGGCGTCGAGGCGCCGGACAAGAACTGGGGCGACCATTTCCAGCTGCTGCCCCTCGCGCTGTGGCCGGGCGGGGTCCACGGCACATTCCGTTACGCGGGGCCGTTGGCTGCCGTCTGAGGCGATACGATTGTCCGGGCGCCCCAGTAGCCCAATTGGCAGAGGCAGCGGACTTAAAATCCGCGTGTTGTGGGTTCGAGTCCCACCTGGGGTACAACTTTTCTCCGCGGTGTCGCCGGTGTTCCAATATGCAACGACTGTTATGAGGATGTGACCTTAGTCACTTATGTTCACGCTCAAATTGGATTAGCTTGAACTTAGCTCAGGAACCCCTGACCAAAAATCGCATCAAAGGCCGTTCGCACCTTTCGATCGAGGAGACTCTAAATGATTTCACTCCCCCAGGCGGCGCCCAGGGTGGCTAAGCTCACTGTGCTTAGCATCGGCGTCGCCCTCCTGGCCACGGCTTGTGGTGGCGGGTCCACCCCAAGCGCGACCGAATCCTCTGCAGCGGCGGGCGGCATCGCATGCCCTGCTCCCAGTGCCACGGCCGGGGCAAGCAGCACCGCCACAGAGACCGGCAACGTGCCGGCAGCAACCACCATCACCCCCACACCGCTGAAACTTGGATCGCTCCTGCCGACGACGGGGTCGCTCGCGTTCCTCGGCCCACCCGAAATCGCCGGTGTTAACCTCGGCATCAAGGAAGTCAACGACGCCGGCGGCGTGCTCGGCAAGCCGGTGCAGGTGGTCCACCGCGACTCCGGCGACACCAAGACGGACATCGCCACACAGTCCACCACGGCACTGCTCGGCCAGGGTGTCAGCGCCATCATCGGTGCAGCCTCCTCGGGTGTGTCCAAGACCGTGATCAACCAGATCACGGGCGCAGGTGTCATCCAGTTCTCGCCCGCGAACACGTCTCCCGACTTCACCACGTGGGACGACAAGGGCCTGTACTGGCGGACGGCTCCCTCCGACGTCCTGCAGGGCAAGGTGCTGGGCAACTACATTGCAACGTGTGGCGCCCAGACAGTGGGTATGATCGTCCTGAACGACGCCTACGGCACGGGCCTGGCGAAGAACGTCAAGGCCGCATTTGAAGCAGCCGGTGGTCAGGTTGTGGCCGAGGAACTCTTCAACGAGGGCGACTCACAGTTCAGCAGCCAGGTGGACAAGGTGATCGCCGCCAAGCCCGACGCCATTGCCCTGATCACCTTTGACCAGGCAAAGAGCATTGTCCCGCTGATCACGGGCAAGGGCGTTAAGCCGACACAGCTGTTCATGGTGGACGGCAACACGTCCGACTACAGCAAGGACTTTAAGGCCGGCACGCTGAAGGGCGCCCAGGGAACCATCCCCGGTACCTTCGCCAAGGAAGACTTCAAGAAGAAGCTTCTCGCCATCGACCCTGCCCTGAAGGACTACAGCTACGCCGGTGAGTCCTACGACGCCGTCAACCTGATCTCACTGGCAGCCGAGGCCGCCAAGAGCACGAAGGGCACGGAGATCGCCAAGCAGCTCAAGGCAGTTTCCGAGGGCGGCGAGAAGTGCACTGACTTCGCGTCCTGTGTCACGTTGCTCCGCAACGGCAAGGACATCGACTACGACGGCGAGTCCGGCCCGGTGACCTTCTCCGACGCCGGTGACCCGACGGAAGCATCCATTGGCATCTACGAGTACCAGGATGACAACAAGTACACGCCGGCCCGGGAGGAATTCGGCAAGCTGTAAGCCGCCGTTCCGCCGCACAACAAGGAAGCCCCCGTCCAGCCGGACGGGGGCTTCCTCGTGGTGCTGTGTCTAATCCTCGTCGGCCAGCGTGCCGAGATACAGCTGGATGACCTTTGGGTCCTTCATGAGCTCACGGCCCGTTCCGGTGTACGCATCCTTGCCCTGGTCCAGGACATACCCGCGGTCGCAGATCTGAAGGCAGCGGCGGGCGTTCTGTTCCACCATGATCACGGACACGCCGGCACGGTTGATCTCGTGCACCCGCAGGAACGTCTCGTCCTGCTTGACGGGGGAGAGGCCTGCCGAAGGTTCATCCAGCAGCAGCACTGCCGGCTCCATCATCAGGGCACGGCCCATCGCCACCATTTGCCGCTCGCCGCCGGACAGCGAACCCGCGCGCTGAGCGCGGCGCTTCCCGAGTTCCGGGAAGAGGCTGGTGACGAAGTCGAAGCGCTGCGCAAAATCCTTGGGCCGCTGGAACATGCCCATTTGCATGTTTTCCTCGATGGTGAGGGTGGAGAAGACGTTGTTGGTCTGGGGCACGAAACCGACGCCCTGGGTCACCAGCTTGTTCGCTTTGAGCCCCGTCAGGTCCTGGCCCCTGACCACCACGGATCCGGAGTGCACCTTCACCAGGCCGAACATGGCCTTCAGCAGTGTGGATTTGCCGGCCCCGTTCGGGCCGATGATGCCGATCAGTTCGCCCTTCCTGGCCTCGATGCTGCACCCGTTGAGGATGTTGACGCCCGGGAGGTAGCCGGCCACCAGATCCGTGACCTTGACGACGGCACCGTCCTCGGCTGCGCTGCTTGCGGCCGGGGCCGCGCTCGTGGCACTCATTCTTTGTCCTTTTCTGCCTGTGCGGCGGCGGGCCGTCCGACGGCTGTGGATCCGGCACCTGCTGGCCCATTGCCGGTGTCATGTCCGGCTTCGGTGATCTTGGGAGCCACGGCGTCCACCGCGATGATGCCCGCGTCCTCGGTGCCGACGATCGATTCCTCATCTTTGACGAGTTCCTGCTCGAGCGCCCTGATGCCCTCGGTGTCGCCGAGATCGACGTCGTGGTGGGCGCCCAGGTAGGCGTCGATGACGGCGGGGTCCTTCATGACCTCGCCCGGAGGGCCCTCGGCCACGATCTTTCCTTCAGCCATGACCACCACCCAGTCCGCGATGTGCCGGACCATGTGCATGTCGTGTTCCACGAAGAGGACGGTCATGCCCTCGGACTTGAGGTTCTTGATGTGGTCCAGCAGGGACTGCGTCAGCGCCGGATTGACCCCTGCCATGGGTTCATCCAGCATCACCAGCTTGGGCCGGACCATCAGGGACCGGGCCATTTCCAGCAGCTTTCGCTGGCCGCCGGACAGCGACGCCGCGTAGTCGTCCTTCTTGGTATCGAGCTTGAACTTCTCCAGCAGGACGTTGGCGTGCTCAGTGATTTCCTTCTCGCGACCGCCCCAGATGTTCTTGAACAGGGCCTTGGACAGCCTTTCGCCTGGCTGGTTGGAAGCGCCGAGCCGCATGTTTTCCATGACCGTCAGCTTGCCCATGACTTTGGTGAGCTGGAACGTGCGGACCATGCCCATCCGCGCCACCTTGTAGGAGGACACCCCGGCGATGCTCTGGCCCTCGAACTGCCACTTGCCCGAGTTCGGCGTGTCAAAGCCGGTAAGCAGGTTGAACAGGGTGGTCTTGCCGGCCCCGTTGGGGCCGATCAGGGCGGTGATCTTGTGCCGCGGGATCTCCAGGTAATCAACGTCGACGGCGTTGATGCCGCCGAAGCTGCGGGTGACGTTTTCGGCGACGACGATCGCATCCCGCTTCTTGCAGCCGGGGGTGTTCTCCCCGACGGCGATCGGCCGGGCGTCCGTCATGTAGTCGACGCCCTCTTCCATTGATTCCTCGCTGTGCTTGCTCATGCGAACGCCAGCTCCTTCTTGTTGCCAAAGACACCCTGCGGCCTGAAGATCATCAGCAGCATCAGGGCGATGCCCACCAGGATGTAGCGCAGCTGGCCGGCCTGGACCGTGGTCAGCCAGGTCACCGCGCCGGATTCGATCAGTCCATACAGGATGCCCTGCGTGAGGGACAGGACCACCCAGAAGATCATGGCGCCAATCACCGGACCCAGGACCGTGGCCATGCCGCCCAGCAGCAGGCAGGTCCAGAGGAAGAACGTCAGCTCGGTCCCGTAATTGGCGGGCTGCACGGCGCCGCGGGGAAGCGTGAAGATCATCCCGGCCAGCGCGCCGAAGATCCCGCCGATCACCAGCGCCTGCATCTTGTGGGCATAGACGTTCTTGCCGAGCGACCGGACCGCGTTCTCGTCCTCGCGGATGCCCTTCAGCACGCGGCCCCACGGGCTGCGCATCAGGAGCCAGACAAGGACGCAGCCGACGGCCACGAGCCCCCAGCCCACCACCCGGATGAAGAAGTCACGGTTGTTCATGCCGAAGTAGGAGCCCTCGGGGAACGGGTTCATCGAATAGAACCCGCCCTCGAAGGCGGCGAGGCCGTTGGCGGAACCGGTCACGGACGTGAGCTGGTTGGTGGTGACGACATACCGGACGATTTCCGCTGCCGCAATGGTGACGATGGCGAGGTAGTCCGCCCGCAGGCGGAGGGTGGGAATGCCCAGCACCAGGGCAAAGAGCACCGAACAGACGATGGCGATCAGGAGCCCGACGAAGAAGGGCACCCGGAAGGTGAGCGTCGAGATCGCGAAGCCGTACGCCCCGACCGCCATGAAGCCGGCCTGGCCGAAGTTCAGCAGGCCCGAGTAGCCGAAGTGCACGGCGAGGCCGAGCGCGGCGAGGGCGTAGGCCGCCGTCGTGGGGCTGAAAAGCTCGCCCGCTGCGCTGGAAAGGATAAATCCGAAATCCATGGCTGTCTCCTAACCCACGCGCTCACGACGGCCCAGGATGCCCTGGGGCCGGAACAAGAGGACAACGATCATGATGAAGAGTGCTCCCACGTATTTGAGGTCGGCCGCGAGGCCAAAGACGGTGGTCAGCTCCACGAAGATGCCGACAATGACTGAGCCGATCAGGGCACCGAAAACGGTGCCCAGCCCGCCGAGGGTCACACCGGCGAAGATGAGCAGCAGGATCTGTGACCCCATGTCGAAGGTGACGCCGGGCCGGTAGTACGCCCAGAGAATGCCGCCCAGGGAGGCCAGGACCCCGCCCACGATCCAGACCAGGCGGATGACGCCGTCGACGTCGATCCCGGAGGCCGCGGCCAGGGCGGGGTTGTCCGCCACCGCCCGGGTGGCCTTGCCCAGGCGGGTCTTCAGCAGGATGACGCCGATCAGCCCGATCACAATGGCGCTGATGATGAGCGACCAGAGATTGTTGGGAGAAATGGAAACCGGGCCGAGCTGGATTTCCGCGCTTTGTGCGAATGGCAGCTGCTGGGTGGCACCGCCGAAGTAGAACTGGATGATGTAGCGGACGGCCAGAGCCAGGCCGATGCTGACGATCATCATCGGGACCAGGCCGGTGCCGCGGCGGCGCAGCGGACGCCAGAGCCCGGCGTCCTGCGCGTAGCCAAAGAGCCCGCCACCAACCAGTGCCAAGACTATGGCCAGCCAGAAGGGCAGGTTCAAGGCGCTGCATGCAAAGACCAGCACAGCACCAAGGGTCACCATCTCGCCGTGCGCGAAGTTGGTCAGGCCGGTGGTACCGAAGATCAGGGACAGGCCTACGGAAGCAAGGGCCAGCAGAAGGCCGAAGCTAAGGCCGGCCACGAGTCTGTTGAGCAGGTTCTGGCCGAAGTCCTGCTGCTGCACCACGATGCCCTTGCCGAAGGCGAAGATGACCGAGAGGTTAGACGTCTGGCTAAAGGTGACAGTGCGAGGGTTCGACTGGCCTTCGGCGAGCTTGATTCCTTCCGGAAGCGTGGATTCGTCGAGCTGGATCTCGTAGGTGCCCTGGGTGGGAACACCGATCCGCCAGGCGCCGTTGGCGCCCGAGGTTGCCTCGCCGGTGAAGGTCCCGCTCTTGGCCGTGATCTTCACGCCTTCGATGGGGCGCCGTGTATCGTCGCGGAGAAACCCGCTGATGGTGTCCTGGAACTGCTGGTTCGACGGGGGTGGTGTCGGAGCCGGAGTGGCGCCCTGCGATACCGGCGCTGCGACAAGCAAAAGTGCCACGACGGCGGAGGCAATGGCCCCCCATACCTTCAGCAGCCCGGCCGGCCGCCGGATAGGCAGCCCTCTCGGTGTGCGTCTCAAATTGTAAACCTCCACGTGGGGGTGGTGGCGGCCGCGTCATTGCAGCCGCTGCGAACGGAGGATGGCGTATATCCTTGCTGGTAGAGCGGGTCTTGACTAGCTGTGATATTCGTCACCCTGACCCGCTTATCGTACAGCGCGAGCAGTACAAACCGTGTGGGCGGAGCTGACCATCAGATAGCGATCCGGTAACAACTGAAATGCGCCGCCACCAGCAGGAACTTTCCGGGCCGCTGGTCCGTGGAAATTGATAGCGTGACCAGAAGATTTATCACTCGACCCCATACATGGAGGACACCCGCAATGGCACTTGGCGGAAACCCGATCTTCAACGGAAAGAATTTCCGTGGAGCCACCCAGGCACCGCCTGTCCCGCAGGCGTACGGCGACAACAACTACGGCCAGAACCAGTTCGGCCAGCCGGCGTACGGCCAGGGCCGCGCCCCCGGCCAGGTCATGGACGCACAGTCCGGCTGGATGTCGCAGCAGCAGAACATGAGCAACGACCAGCTGCAGCAGATGTACAACCGGCCTGCCGCGGGGCCGTCCGAAACCGGGCGGATGACCTTCGACGACGTCATCGTCAAGACCGCCATCTGCCTCGCCGCAGTGGTGGCCGGTGCCGCCGTCACGCTGGTCGTGGCCCTGCCGCTCGCCAGCATGCTCATGATCGTCGGCGCGCTGGGCGGCTTCGTGCTGGCCCTCGTCAACACGTTCAAGAAGCAGCCCTCGCCGGCCCTCATCCTGGCCTACGCTGCCCTCGAGGGCCTGTTCCTCGGCGGCCTGACCCGCATCCTCGACGGGATGTACCCGGGCGTCGGCCTGCAGGCAGTCATCGGCACCCTGTCGGTCTTCGCCGTGACCCTGGTGCTCTTCAAGAGCGGCAAGGTCCGCGCCACCCCCAAGGCGATGCGCTTCTTCATGATCGCCACGATCGGCTACGCGGTCTTCGCCCTGATCAACATGGTGATGATGTGGACCGGCGCGGTGGATTCCCCGTTCGGCCTGCGCACGAGCTTTGAAATCTTCGGCATTCCGCTGGGCGTCTTCATCGGCCTGCTCGCGATCGGCCTCGCTGCCTTCTCGCTGATCATGGACTTCACTAGCATTGAGGCCGGCGTCCGCGCGGGAGCGCCGGAGCGCTTCTCCTGGACCGCCGCCTTCGGCCTGACCGTCACGCTCGTGTGGCTGTACGTGGAAATCATCCGCCTGCTGGCCATCCTCCGCGGCGACGACTAACACCTAACCCGCGGCACACCGCCGTCGTAATCCAATAGCAACAGGGAGTGGGGGCCCCCCCAAAGGGGGGGCCCCCCCCCGGGTAATCAATACCCCCGTTATACAGGGGGTTTTTTGGACATTATTTGGGGTAAGGGGCCCCGCGGGGCCCAAAAAAGGAGAAAAAGGAACAGCGGGG